>CALFMR010000044.1 GCA_937880585.1 uncultured Acidobacteriota bacterium | reverse complement strand
CAGAGGCGCGTGACGCTGTCGACCAGTTCGATGCCGTGGAAGGTGCCGCTCTTCAGCGCGCGCTTCTGGGCTTTGTCGAGTCCGGGCAACTTCGCGAGGTAGTCGTGCGCGGCGAGGAGGAAGCCGCCGGTGCCGCAGGCGGGATCGCAGATGGTCAGGCCCGGCTTGGGGGCCATGACTTCAACCATGGCGGCGATAAGAGGCCGGGGAGTGAAATACTGACCGGCGCCGCCCTTCACGTCGGCGATCCGCTCGACACGCGGCACGTACGCATGGCCTTCAGCGCGTATCAGTGGCATCGCGCACGGCCGGACATCTTCGGATCGGCCGTGGCGGCGCTGCCGCCGCTCGCGGCCCTGCCGCGCCGTGGCCGATCACTCGAGACGTTTCTCCTCAGCGGGCGCGACCTCGCGGCCGCTCGCGCTTCCGCGCGGACTGGCGCGCTGGCGTTGCCGAACGTCTCGCGGGGCATCGACCGCCTCATCCGCCACTACCGCGCGTCACCGCTCGCGCGCTTCCACCAAGCCTTCGCCGCCGAACGACGGGCGATCGATCGCGCAGCCATATATGGCGTGCCCGACCTGCCGCCGTGCCTCGCGCGGCCGCTCGTCGAGCCCAACGATCTATTGCTCAAACCCGAATACCTGCAGAACCTCGTCCGCGGACTGCTCGCGCGTGGGTGGAGCGCGGCACGCATTGCGGCGCTCGTCGAGCGTGAATATCTTGCCGACCACCAGTGGGGCGATCGCTGGGTGCGGCTCGACGCGCGCACGCGCGCGGACTTCGACGTGCGCGTCTTCGCCGGCCTCGTGCTCACGGGCCACGATCGGCTCATCGACTTCAACTGCGTCTCATCGCGCGAGAAGGGTATCTGTCCCGAAAGCGGCTGCGGACACGACCTGGACGACGACCGGCGCGCGCTCGTCGCGCGCGTCGCCATGTGGCGGGCGCGCCCATGAGCTGGCGGCTTGGCATCGCCACGGGCGTGTGCATCGACCGGCCGATCGCCAGTGTGCTGCCAGCCATCCGCACGGCCGGCGCGACGGGCATCGAAGTCGATACGCCGGCGCGGCATTTCGATCCGGAGCAGCGGGACGCCGTGACCGATCTCGCGCGCGCCATCGGCGAGGCGTCTCTCGAGGCCGTTTCGATTCACGCACCGTTCGGCGGAGCGCTCGATCTCGCCCATCCCGATCCACACCACCGCCGCGCCGCGCTTTCGGCCGCGATGGCGTCGGCCGACGCCATCGCGCGGCTGGGCGGATGGATCGTCGTCGCGCACCCAAGCGACTTGCCGCGCCACGCGCACGACGTGCAGGCGAGGCTCGATGATGCCGTGCATAGCCTCACGGCGCTGGCGGACCACTGCGCGCGCCAGGGCACGACGCTCGTCGTCGAGTCGCCGCTGCCGCATCTCATCGGCGGCGCGCCAACTGAATTCGCATTCGTGATCCACGATCTGCCCGCGTCGGTCGGCGTCTGCCTCGACACCGGTCACGCGGCACTCGGCCGTCACTGGCACGCGCTCGTCGAGGTCGCCGGCACCCGACTGCGGCACGTCCACGCCAGCGACAATCACGGTCACCACGACGACCACCTGCCGCCAGGCCTCGGCACGATCGATTGGTCCGAGATCGCCTCGAGCCTCCGCGCGGCGCATTTCGACGGCTGGATCATGCTCGAGCTGTCGTGCCCGGCCATCGACCCGATCGACACGTACCTGCGCGAGGCCTACGTTCGCGCCATTGATCGACTTGCCCTTTAACGCTGCAGACCTGGCCATCGCGCCGAATCGCGTGTGATTTTCCACGGTGCCCCGGAAAATGTCCGGGTCGAATGCGCCGCCGGCTGGCGGATCGGCGGCCGGTTCGTGGGCATGTCGCTTGCAGTCTTCCCTCACGACACGCGCGCATCCACGCCGCGTCGTTCAGGGAGGCGCCATGACCGTGTTCCATCGGATTCTCGTCGCCACGGATTTCAGCGACTGCTCGGCCGCGGCGCTCCAGTACGGCCGCGCGCTCGCGCGCCAGTGCGGCGCGACGCTGCACCTGTTGCACGTCGTGCAGATGCCCCTCGCGGCGACCACGGGCATCGAGGGATACGTCGCGCTCGCGCCCGATCTGCAGCAGGAGGCGGAGGCGAGCGCACGCCATGACCTCGAGGCGCTCGCGGGCGCCGACGAGGCCGTCCTGCACGTCTCGACGCCCATCGCCGGCTTCGAAACGCCCGTCCAGGCGATCATCGACTACGCGATGCGCGAACAGATCGATCTGCTGATCGTCGGGACGCACGGCCGGCGCGGATTGGCGCACGTGATCCTCGGAAGCGTGGCCGAGGCCGTCGTGCGACGCGCGCCATGCCCCGTGCTCACGGTCCGGCATGCACCGGCCGATGCCGATGCGATCGCCGCGCCGCGCGTCGAAGAGCCTCCCACGACCGCGCCACGCGCGAAGCACGCGTGACGCGCAGACGACCGGCGCCCTCGAGGCTACGCTTGGCGCTGCGGCAGGTGGATACGCACGGCTGCGCCGCCGCCCGGCGCATCGAGCACGGAGATCTCACCGCCATGCGCTTCGACGACACGCTTCGCCGTCGGCAGACCGAGCCCCGTACCGCGGTGCCGCGTCGTGAAGAAGGGCTCGAAGACGCGCTCGCGCAGCTCTTCGGGAATGCCGGGGCCGCGATCGGTCACGGTCAACACCACCCCGCCGGCGTCATCGTCGTCGACGACCACGTCGATGGTGCCGTCATTGTTCATCGCCTGCGCGGCGTTCAGCAGCAGGTTGCTGAACACGAGCCGCAACTGATCCGCGTCGGCGTCGATCGTGCGATCCGCGTGGCCGGACACGCGCAGCCGGACACCGCGCATGGCCGGGTCGAGCGCCATCCAGGCGCCCAGGTCGGACAGAAAGGCGGCGACGTCGACCTCCGACCGCCGCGGCGCGCGCATGCGCGCGAACACGAGGAGGTCGCTGAGCACGGCGTTGAGCGAGTCGATGCGCGCGACGATGTCGCCGATGAGATCGCGGCCGTCGGCGTCCTCCGGCAGGAGCGACCCGAGCAGCTGCACGCCGCCGCGGATGCCGGCGAGGGGATTGCGCACTTCGTGCGCCACGACCGCGGCCAGTTCGCCGAGGCTCGTGAGCGCCGCCTGCTCGCGCAGCCGCGCTTCCTGCAGCTTGCGCGCGGTGATGTCGTAGCGGATGGCGAGGTACTGCCACGGTTTGCCGCGCTCGTCGAGGAAGGGCACGATGGTCGTGTCCACCCAGTAGAACGAGCCGTCGCTCGCGCGGTTGCGGAGCTCGCCTCGCCAGATGCGCCCGTGCGCGATCGTGTGCCAGAGCTCGCGGATGAACGCCTTGCTGTGGTAGCCGGAATTGAGGAGGCGATGGTCCTGCCCGAGCAGGGCCCCGCGCGGATACTTCGAGATCTCGCAGAATTTATCGTTGACGTACTTGATGCGCCCGGTCACGTCGGTCGTTGCGACGATGGCGGCCTGATCGAGCGCGTAGCGAATCTGTTCGAGCTCGTTCGTCGACGGCAGGATCGACGGCGGCGACGGGGGAACGAACGTCTCGCTCGACATAACGACGTGCGATTCCTGATGATACGCCTGGACGGCCGCCGTTCGCCGTCCCGACGGCCGGTGCCGATCCCGGCCGCCGCTTTCGAGGAACACCGCCACCATGGCACACGAAACCGTCCTCGTCATCGATGACGAGCAGCTCATCCGGCGATCGATCACCAAACGGCTCGGTGTGGCCGGCTATCGCGTCCTCGAAGCCGAGGACGGCCGGACCGCCATCGAGCGCGCCAGCACGGGCGTCGACTTGGCCATCCTCGATTACCGGCTGCCCGACCTCGACGGCCTGACCATCCTCAAGCGCTTCCGCGAGATCGATCCGGACGTGCTCGTGATCCTGCTCACGGCCTATGCCAGCGTCGAGACCGCGGTCGAGGCCATGAAGCTCGGCGCGTACCACTTCATGAACAAGCCGTTCGATCTCGAGGCGCTCGCGGCCATGGTCGAACAGGCGCTCGAGACGACGCGGCTGCGGCGCGAGGTGCGACAACTGCGCGCGACGCAGGCCGAGCCGTACAGCCTCGATCGAATGATCGGCGACTCCCCCGCGCTCCGGTCGTTCAAGGCGCTCGTCACGCGTGTGGCGGCGAGCCCCGCGTCAACCGTGCTCTTGACCGGTGAGAGCGGCACGGGCAAGGACCTGACGGCGAAGATCCTGCACTACTCGAGCGCGCGGGCCGGACGGCCGTTCGTCAACATCACGTGCTCGGCGCTGCCCGAGACGCTGCTCGAAAGCGAGCTGTTCGGCTACGAGCGCGGCGCGTTCACCGATGCGCGCCAACAGAAGAAGGGCCTGCTCGAACAAGCCGACGGCGGCACCGTGTTCCTCGACGAGATCGGCGAGATGACGCCGCCGCTCCAGGCCAAGCTTCTGCGCTTCCTCGAGGAGAAGGCGTTCCGGCGCGTGGGCGGAACGGCCGACGTGCACGTCGACGTGCGCGTCATCGCGGCCACCAACCGTCACCTCGACGACGAAGTGCGCGCGGGCCGGTTCCGCGACGATCTCTTCTATCGACTGAACGTGCTGCCGCTCGTCCTGCCGCCGCTCCGGGCCCATCTCGCGGACGTGCCGGCGCTCGTCGCCTTCTACATCGACGCGTTCAACCGCGAATTCAAGAAGAACGTGCGCGGCGCCTCCTCTGCCGCGCTCCGCGCCTTGTCCGATCACACCTGGCCGGGCAACGTCCGCGAGCTGCGCAACGCGGTCGAACGCGCCATGCTGCTCGCCACGGGCGACATGCTCGAGTTGGATGACTTTCCGATCGCCGCGGCGCGCGCCGCACGCGACACGTACGCAATCGCACTGCCGACCGACGGGCTCGATCTCGAAGAGGCGGAGAAGAGCCTGGTCCGCCAGGCGCTCGAGCGGACCGGCTGGAACCAGACGCGCGCCGCCAAGCTGTTAGGCCTGAATCGCGACCAGATCCACTACCGGATCGAGAAGTTCAAGCTCGCCCCGCAGACGGCAGCCGATCACGGGAAATGAGTGCGTGCACTCTTACAGCCCCTTGCGCCGGTGGTAGGTCACCTGCCAGCCGTCGGCTTCCTCGATGTAGTGGCCTTTGATCTGATCGAGCGGAAGAATCGTCCACGGCGCGAGCGGCGACAGGCCGTTCTTGCCGAAGACGAGCCCGTCGGCGATGTACACCGCGACGTGGAACAGGTTGCCGCCGCCGTCCGAGAACGCCACGATGTCGCCGAGCTGATAGTCGTCGTTGACGACGTAGTAGTCGCGCTTGAGCGTCTCGACCGCGACGTTCACGTTGAGGTACTTGTCGTCCGGGACGTCGTTGAAGAAATTGAGCGCCGTCCAGAAGCAGTTCGCGAGCACCGGCTTCTCGAGATCTTCGACGCCGAGCTTCGGATAGCGATAGAGATGCTGACGGACGAAGATCGGGAGCAGATGGCTGACGTCGATCGCATGGCCCGTGCCGGCGATCGACTCGAGCAGCGGCCGAATGTCCGTCTGATGGCCCCCGAGGCCCCAGTAGTCCGTGATCGCTTTGACGTCCGACGGATTGTCGACGTGCAGGTCGACGACGACCGTCGCCACGCGGAGCAGGCCCTTGACGAGCCGCTGCAGCTCTTCGGGATCGTCGATCTGCGAGCGGATGCGATCGACGTCAGCGAAATACTCGAAGTCGCCGATGCGATAGATGAGCGGGTCGACGAGCCGGCGCGTGGCCGGCTCGATCGGCACCGAGCCGAGCCAGGCCTCCGATGTCGCGCCGAAGTAACGATACGCGGTGATCTGCTCGAAGTTGAGCGGCGACCGGCCGAGCTTCAGGTAGATGCGCGCGCGGACGTCGGGCGGCATGCCGATGAGCCATCGCTCGTCGGGCCGGACGACGACGCCGCGGTTGAGCGGCTCGGGCCGCGCCGTCGCGCGCAGGCGCTGGATGTCATCGGGCGAGACGCCCGCCGACGCGAGAAAACCGGCGACGGCGTCGGCCGTCATCCCCGGAAAGTGCCACTCGGGCGCAGCGACCGGTCCCCACGTGCGCGGGATGTACTCGGCCGGCGGCGAGATCGTGATGGGCGTCACTTCGAGCCGGCCCCACGGACCAACATTCCCCGCGGCGTCAGCCGCGTGCGCCGCGGCCGCTGGCACGCTCCGCGCGGACACGGCGTCGGCCTGCGGCCGGCCGCCGCGATAGAACACCGCCACGACGACCCACGGCGCGACGAAGAGCACGACGAGTGCGGTCAGCCACAGGCGTGGTATCGCGACGAGGTGCACGCCATCTGTCTCGCGGGGCGTCTGCCCCGCCGCGGTCTTCGCTGGTCTGGCCATACGGTCGAAGGAGGTCAAACCGGGCGCCATGCCGCCGGATGCGGCGACTGCGGCCCGGACGCCTCAGTCTGCGCCGGGCACGGGGCGAGTGCAATACGCCAGGGCAGTGTCACGAGGCCCGCGCCCCCGCCATTCTTGATACGCTGAACCGACCGCGTTCTCGAAGGACCATCGCCTCATGCCCACGTCCTCACCGTCCAAGTCCACGCCCAAACGCAGCGCCTCGAGCCCGCCCTTCGCGAGCGAATACCGCGACTGGCTGCGCATGATGGTGCTCATCCGGCGCTTCGAGGAGAAGGCCGGTGAAGCCTATTCACTCGGCCAGATCGGCGGTTTCTGCCACCTCTACATTGGCCAGGAAGCGCTGGGCGTCGGCTCGATCTCCGCCCTCGCTCCCGACGACTACGTCGTCAGTGCGTACCGCGAACACGGCCTGGCCCTGGCGCGCGGGATGGCGCCGCGCGCGGTCATGGCCGAGCTCTTCGGCAAGGCGACGGGCTGCTCGAAGGGCAAGGGCGGGTCGATGCACCTGTTCGACACCTCGATCAATTTCATGGGCGGCCACGGCATCGTCGGCGGCCAGATCCCGCTCGGCGCGGGCTTCGCCTTCGCCGCGAAGTACCGCGGCACGTCGCAGGTCTCGCTCACCTTCTTCGGGGATGCGGCGGCGAACATCGGATCGTTCCACGAGACGCTGAACATGGCGGGCCTGTGGAAGCTGCCGTGCGTGTTCGTCATCGAGAACAACGGGTACGGCATGGGCACGGCCATCGCGCGCGCCGCGGCCATCAGCGATCTGTGGCAGCGCGCCGCGAGTTACGGTATGCCGGGCGTCGAGGTCGACGGGCAGGACGTCGTCGCCGTGCGCCTGGTCACCGAGGAGGCCGTCGCGCGGGCGCGCGAGGGCGACGGACCGACGCTCATCGAGGCCAGGACGTTCCGCTACGTGGGCCACTCGATGTCGGACGCGGCGAGCGGTACCTATCGCAGCAAGGAAGAGCTCGAGGCGTCGCGCCAGCGCGACCCAATCGTGCTCTTCGAAGAGAAGCTGCGCGGCCTCGGACTCATCGCCGACGGAGACATCAAGGCGATCGAAGACGAGGTCGCGGCCGTCGTCGCCGACGCCGTCCAGTTCGCGGACGCCTCGCCGGATCCGGATCCATCGGAGCTCACGACCGACGTCTACGCGCCGGAAGGAGGCCGCTAGTGGCGACGATGACCTATCGCGACGCGCTCAACGCGGCGCTGCGCGAAGAGATGCAGCGCGACGAGGACGTGTTCCTCATGGGCGAGGAAGTGGCCGAGTACGACGGCGCCTACAAGGTGAGCCGCGGTCTGCTCGCGGAGTTCGGTCCGAAGCGCGTCGTCGACACACCGATCTCCGAGTTGGGGTTCACCGGGATCGGCGTGGGCGCGGCAATGGTCGGCCTGCGGCCGATCGTCGAAGTGATGACGTTCAACTTCGCGCTGCTCGCGCTCGATCAGATCGTCAACGGCGCGGCGAAGATCCGCTACATGAGCGGCGGGCAGATTGGTTGTCCCATCGTCATTCGCGGTCCGGGCGGCGCGGCGCTGCAGCTCGCGGCGCAGCATTCGCAGGCCTTCGAGAGCTGGTACGCGCACATCCCCGGGCTCACGGTCGTCATGCCCGCGACGCCAGCCGACGCGAAGGGACTTCTGAAGTCGTCGATCCGCAGCGACGATCCCGTCATCTTCATCGAAGGCGAGATGCTCTACAACGTGAAGGGCGAGGTGCCCGACGAGGAGTACCTCATCCCGATCGGCAAGGCGGACGTGAAGCGCGAGGGCGGCGACGCGACGATCATCTGTCACTCGAAGACGGTGACGCCGGCGCTCCGCGCCGCCGAGACGCTCGCGGCCGACGGCATCCAGGCTGAAGTGATCGATCTACGCACGATCCGCCCGCTCGATACCGAAGCCATCCTCGCGTCGGTCGCCAAGACGCACCGCGTCGTCGTCGCCGAAGAGGGATGGGGCTTCGCGGGCGTCGGCGCTGAAGTCGTGGACGTGATTCAGCGCGAGGCGTTCG
Source organism: uncultured Acidobacteriota bacterium (assembly GCA_937880585.1). Lineage (GTDB taxonomy): Bacteria > Acidobacteriota > Vicinamibacteria > Vicinamibacterales > SCN-69-37 > CALFMR01. Next base: position 11,140 of record CALFMR010000044.1, on the reverse strand, counting down.
ACGAGTTGGACGCGCCCGTCATCCGCGTCCATCAGGCGGACGTGCCCATGCCCTACAACAAGCATCTCGAACGCGCGGCCAAGGCCGACGCGCCGAAGATCGTCGCGGCCGTGCGCCGCGTCTGCTACCGGGATTGACGAGATGGCCACCAAAGTCGTGATGGAAGCGCTGTCGCCCACGATGGAAGAGGGGCGGCTGGTCGCCTGGAAGAAGCACGAGGGCGACGCGGTCGCCTCGGGCGACGTCCTGGCCGAAGTGGAAACCGACAAAGCGGTGATGGAGATCGTCGCGCGCACGGGCGGCACGCTCCTGAAGCAGGTCGTGCCCGAAGGCTCGACGGTGCCCGTGGCCGCGCTGCTCGCGTGGATCGGCAATCCTGGCGAGTCGGTTGGCGATGCGTCCGGGCCGGTACAGGGGCCGGCCCCTGCGGGAACCGCATCCGCGTCGACGCAGACGCCGGCCAAGCCACCATCTACGTCGACGCTCGCGCCCACATCCTCGACGGCCGGCGCGGCGACGCCGGCAACGCCAGTGTCCGCGCCAGCACCGGCCCCGACCCCGGCCGCGACGCGTGCGCCCGGTGAACGCGTGAAGGCGTCGCCGCTTGCACGCCGCATGGCCGCCGATCGCGGCGTCGATCTGGCCGCCATCGCGGGATCCGGTCCGGATGGACGCATCGTGAAGCGCGATATCGAAGAGGCGGCCGCGAGTACCCCGGCCGGCGCCACACGCAGCGCAACGGCCACGGCGACCGAGACCGGTCCCGCGTTCACGGACGTCGCGCTCTCGCCGATGCGCAAGACGATCGCGAAGCGGCTCGTGCAGTCGATCGGACCGATCCCGACGTTCTATCTCACGACCGACGTCGACATGGAGCGCGCGCACGAAGCCCGCGAAGCGCTCCTCGCCACCGGTGACGGCAAGTTCTCCTTCAACGACCTCATCGTGCGCGCCGCGGCATCAGCACTTCGACAGCACCCGTGGGTCAACGCCTGGTGGATGGACGATCGTGTCCGCCAGTGGCATGACATCCACATCGGCGTGGCCGTTGCCGTCGAGGACGGCCTGATCACGCCAGTCGTCCGTCACGCGGACCGCAAGACGCTGCGCGAGATCGGCACCGAAGTGCGCGAGCTGGCCGGACGTGCGCGCGAGAAGCGACTCGCGCCCGAGGAATACACGGGCGCGACATTCTCGGTGTCGAATCTCGGGATGTTCGGCATCGACGAGTTCACGGCCGTGATCAATCCGCCCGAGGCCGCGATTCTTGCCGTCGGACGCATCGAGCCGAAGCCGGTCGTCGTCAATGGTGCGGTCGTCGTGCGACGCCGGCTGCGCCTGACGCTCAGTTGCGATCATCGCGTCGTCGACGGCGCGACGGGCGCGGCGTTCCTCAAGACGCTCGCGGGCATGCTCGAGAACCCGCTGGCATTGGTCTGGTAGGCGGATCGTCGATCCGCAGGAGTGGCGCCGGCGTCCCCCGCGCGCCGAGGAGTTCGTGTGGCCCAGCAGTCCTTTGATGTCGTATTCGTCGGCGGCGGGCCCGCCGGCTATCCCGGTGCGATCCGTGCCGCGCAGCTCGGCCTGTCGGTCGCCGTCATCGAGAAAGAAAAGCTCGGCGGCGTGTGTGTGAACATCGGGTGCATCCCGACCAAGGCCCTGCTCTACAGCGCGTCGATGGCCCACGTCGTACGCGAGGAGGCCAAGGCCCTCGGCATCACGACCGGCAACGTCACCGTCGACTACGGCGTTGCGATGCGACGGTCGCGGCAGGTCGCCGACCAGAACTCGAAGGGCGTCGGCTTCCTGATGAAGAAGCACAAGATCGCCGTCATCGCCGGCGCGGCCACGCTTACGTCGCCGAAGACCGTCACCGTCGGCGGCGACACGATCACGGCGAAGAAGGCCATCGTCCTCGCGACCGGTTCGCGATCGAAGGGCATCCCGTCGATCGGCCTCGGTATCAACCGCACGACGGTCATCACGTCGGACGAGGCGCTGTTCCTCGAACAGGCGCCGGCCTCGCTCGCCATCGTCGGCGCGGGCGCGGTCGGAACGGAGTTCGCGGACATCTTCCACGCGTTCGGGACGAAGGTCACGCTCATCGAAGCGCTGCCGCGCATTCTGCCGCTCGAGGACGCCGAGTCGTCGGATGCAGTCACGAAGAGCTTCCGCAAACGCGGCATCGACGTGCTCGCGGGCGTGAAGGTCGTCAAGGCGGATGTCTCCGACCGCGGCGTAACGCTGACGATCGAAGTGGAAGGCGCGACGAAGACGGTCGCGGCCGACAGGGTGCTGATGGCGGCGGGCCGCGCGGTGAACACGGACGGCATCGGTCTCGAGGCCGTCGGCGTGAAACTGACCGACCGCGGATTCATCCGCGTCGATCCGGCGACGCTTGCGACGACCGTGCCGGGCATCTACGCGATTGGCGACGTCGCCGGGCCGCCGATGCTCGCGCACAAGGGCACGCGCGAGGGCGTCCACGTGGCGGAAGTCATTGCTGGCCAGTCGCCGCACGCCATCGACTACACGAACGTGCCGAGCGTCACCTACTGCCAGCCGGAAGTCGCGAGCGTCGGGTTGACTGAAGAGCAGGTCAAGGCCGCCGGCACGGCGTACACGGTCGGCCGGTTCCCCTTCTCCGCCAACGGCCGCGCGCGCGCGACGATGGACACCGACGGATTCGTGAAGATCATCCGGGACTCGAAGTACGGCGAGATCCTCGGCGCGCACATCGTCAGCGGCCACGCGTCGGAGATGATTGGCGAACTGGTCATGGCGCGCACGAACGAGCTCACGGTCGACGAGGTCGACTTCGCCATCCACGCACACCCGACGCTGTCTGAAGCCATCGGCGAAGCCGCGCTCGATTCCCTCGGGCGCGTGCTGCACATCTAGACGCACCTCGGACTGGCGCGGCCCCCCCGGGCGTTTTCATCGGAGCCCCGGGTCTTCAGACCCGGGGAGCCCCAGTTCGAAGTTCAAAGTTCGCAGTTCCGCCGAGCGCCTTTCACTCCGGCGGATCGATCGTTCCGGCCGGGGTCCACGGCCCACAACGTGCGATGCGGCGGATCGTCAGCCACGATCCTTCGAGTGCGCCGTGGCGCGCGATCACGGCGTCCGCGTAGTGGCTGCACGACGGCTCGAACCGGCAGCGTGCGCCCATGGCCGCGAGCACGGGCGAAGCGGTGTGCTGATAGACGTGAATGCTGGCGCGCAGCACGCGCGCGGTGATCTGCTGAGCGGGAGCCCTGGACACATCGAGTCCGAGGAGAATGAGAACCGCGGCGGCGACGGCAAGCCTCCGCCATCGGCGTGGCCGTGCCGTCGGCCTCGTCGCCGCCCGTGACACCTCGCCGGCAGGCGCGGCCAGCGACTGACGGCTGGACGCGCTGCCGGCGGAGTCGGACGACGACAGGCGATCAGAATCGATCGGCGTAGTTGCTCAGGCCCGGGATCAGGAAGCGGCCGCCGTTGATGCCCTTCACGATGCACATGATGTGCACGATGAGGATGCCCACCCAGAGCACGAGGAAGAGCAGGCTGAACGCACAGCCCACCATCGGCAGCGTCGTCGTGAGCACCATGGAGAAGATCGACAGCACGATCCACAGGACGATTTCGGCGACGAGCAGCACGAGACCGTGCTTGGCGTGCCACTGGACTTCCTTGTCCTCCTTGTCCACCAGCAGCGGCACGAGAGCCAGCAGCCAGAGGTAGGCGAGCACGATCATGACGTTCCTGTTGCTCGACGGAGTGGTTGGGGTAGTCGCGTCACTCATTCGCGATGACTCCTTGCCACCGGAAAAAGGCAGTTTCCTGGGTGGACGCGCGGAGTCTACCGGAACTGCCAGCTGAAAGCCAGCGGCGGCGCCTGTCCGACCACCTGGCGGCGGCCGTCGCGTCCGCGCTAGGATGAGCCGTGTTGGCCGCGCGGTCGATCGCCTCGTCCTCGTGGACCGCTGGCGCATCGCGCCAGCGGCTCGCCGTCTTCGCCGCCCTCTGGGCGGCGGCCATCCTGTTCGATCTGGCCTCGAATCACGCCTGGGCCGCCAACGCACAGCTCGCCCCGCTGGCCGCCTGGACGCTGCTGCAGCCGGACCGCGTGACGCCGCTCGCCGCCCTGGCCGCCGGACACCTCCTGACGTTCGTCCGCGCCGCGCCGTTCGTGTCCAACCACACGCTCTTCGCGGTCATGGTCGACGCGACGCTGCTCGCCACGATCGCGATCGTGATGATTCGCCACCGGCGGCTTCGTGTGGACGCCGATGAGATCTTCGACACCTGGGCGCCGGCCGTGCGCGCGGCCGTTATCGTCCTCTATGCGTTCGTCGTCTTTCACAAGCTGAACGCGGACTTCTTCAACCCGGCCGTCAGCTGCGGCACCGCGTTCTACGCGACGCAGATCGAGCGGTTTGCGTTCCTGCCCCACACCGCCTGGGCCGGCATGCTGTCGCTCTATGCCGCGATTGCCACCGAAGCGGCGATTCCCGTGCTCCTGAGCCTGCGCCGCACGCGCAATACCGGAGTGCTCGTGGCCGCGGCGTTCCACTGGATGCTGGCCGTGAATCCGAGAGACGCGTTCTACAACTTCTCGTCGATGCTCTTCGCGGTTTTCTTCCTGTTCGCCGCCGCGGGTGCGACCGGCGCGTGGATCGCGCGCATCGACACACGCCGCGTGATGCGTGCGTCGCGGACCTTCCTGGGGGTCGCGGCGGGATGCGTGGTCGTGCAGGCCTGGACACGACGCGCGAGCGGCGGCGTCGATCCATTTCTGCTGCTGTGGGCCGTCTATGGTCTCGGGCTAATGGCGGCCTTCGTGTGGATCGTGCGAGGCCGATGGAAGCACTCGGCGCCGACCGCTGCGGTGTTCACGCTGCCGGTGCCGGCGCTCGTCGTGCTACCGCTCGTCGTGGCGCTGAACGGTGTCAGCCCGTACGTCGGGTTCAAGACCGAGTTGTCGTGGGCAATGTTCTCGAACCTGCGGACCGACGCGGCGCGATCCAACCACTTCATCGTGCCCGCGGCCTGGCGGATCAGCGGCGACGAAGACGACCTCGTCGCGGTCGTCGCGTCATCCGATCGCGGGCTTGCGCAAGTTGGACGGCGCGGCGACGTCATCCCCTATTTCGAATTGCGCCGCCATCCGGAGGCGTCGATCACGTACGTGCAGAACGGGGTCGCGCACGCCTTCGCACACATCCGCGACGATCCGCGGTACACGCCCTTGTCATGGGTGGCGCGCAAGACGCGCGCGTTCCGCCCGGTCAGCGCGGCAGGTCCGGAGACCTGCCATCACTGACGCGGATGCGAGGCCTCAGGGCTTCGGCAGCGCCTTCAGCCAGTCGGTCGCCGCGGCGCGCGCGGCGTTGACCGCGGGCTCGCCGGCCCGGAACCCCATCTTCCAGGGTTCCGGCTTCGACTCGAACTGCCCGTCGACGAATTCGGTGCCGCCGCCGGGGATCGTGCGCGTCTTGGCGGTGAAGTCGATGCCCGTGCTCACATTAAGGAGCATCTGCAGCCGGCGCGCGACGAGCACTTGCGGATCGGCCGGGTAGTCTTTCTGCCACTGCGCGAGCGACCGCCCGTAGTCCTTCTTCGCTTCGTCGCGTTCGTTGACGATGCTCTGTCGCAGGAGGGCGACCATCTTCGGATCCTTCATCTGGGCTTCGCTCTGCTTCACGACTTCGTCCATCTGCGCGCGATCGGCCGCGGGCAGGTTGACGAACGCGGCGCGCGCATCTGCGAGATCCTTCTTCTGTTTCGCCTGCCGGGCCGCGAGCTCCTGATCGACCGTGGTGTCGAAGGTCGTCTCGGTCGGTTTATCGCCTTCGCGCATCTTCTCGTACGCCGCCTTGAACGCCGGTGTCGCGGCGTAGGCGCGCGCCCAGGCGAACCCTTCGCGCACGACCGTCGCACGTTCCTGCGCCGGCAACGCCATGAAGGCCTGCGCGGCCGCGTGGGAGTACCTGAACCCGCCATCGGCCACCGTGCGCGTGAACACGTCGCTGGCCTCGGCACCCGTCATGTGCAGCCGCGCCACGACGTCCTGCGCCCACACCACCCCACTGACCGCGGCCACCGTGGCCGCGACCGCGACTCCTCGTCTCCATCCCGATCGAATCATGCGTCTACTCCGCTGTCGCCGGCTCGAACCGGCCTTGTGCTCATCGATGCTTCGCGCGATCGGCGGCAACGGCCGCCATCCAGTAGGCCTTCTGGCCGATGTACGCGCGCATGTCGGGCATGTTGGCGAGCACGACGCGACGCACCGACAGGATGTCGATCTTACCCGTTTTCTGATAGAGCACTTGCCCGCCGGGCGCGAGGACCATGACGTACGGCTCGGTGGGATTCCACGTCGCCCCCCACGCCGCCTGCAGCGCCGCACGGTCGGCGGACGCGAATTGCTTGTTCGGGCTCGAGGCGTGCTGCTGCTTCAGGAACGCGAGCACGGCGTCCTGCGCCGCTGGCGCGTCGGTCGACACCGTCACGAGATTGAACGCGCGCAGGCGATACATGCGGTAGGTCGTCTCGAAGTCGACGAGCTGATCCTGGCAGGCCTTGCACGCGGTCGACCAGAAGTCGACGACGGTCACCTTGTCGGTGGGATTGCCACGAAGCGTCTTCAGATCGTCGGCCGCGGCCGGCTCCACGGTCACCGGCTCGGCCTGGATCCGCGCCCACTCCTGGGCAACGTCCTGCGACTTGTACAGCCACTTCGTCGTGCAGCCGAACGCGCGGGTGTTGGCCACCGGAACGGGCCGGCCGGCGAGCAGCGCGTCGAGCGCGTTGCGCGCGTCGTGCGACTTGACGAGATCCTCGCGCTGGTTGTCGTCGATGCGCCCTTGATACGCCAGCTTGTGGTGCTCGTCGAAGATGAAGATGTGCGGCGTGGCCACGGCGCCGAACTTCATCGAGAGCTCTTGCGTCTCGCCGTCGTACAAGTACGGCCACGTGATGCCTCGGAACGCCGCGCGGATCTTCATTTCTGGCAGCGAGTCGGTGACGTCCGTGTAGCCGAGCTCGTCGAGGCGCACGGCCTTCGCGTTGTTCGGATTGATCGCCACGAGGGTGACGCCCTTGCTGCGATAGTCCTTGTAGAGCTGCTCGATGCGGCCCTCGTAGAGCTGCGACACCGGGCAGTGGTTGCTCTCGAAGACGATGGCGAGGAGCTTCGTGCGCGTGAACTCCCTGCTCGAATGCGTGCGGCCGTCGATGCCGGGCAGCGTGAACGAGGGCAGGTCCGAACCGATGGGCAGCACGGGGTGCTCGGCGGGACGGATGCCGCGTCCCTGCGCCGCAGCGCCAATCGCCGTCACCAACGTCAGCGCGACGCCGATGGCCATCCGTCCGGCGACTCGTCCCGCGGCGGCGATCCCGACTCTTGTCCTGTGGCGGTCGTTCTGTCGTGCCGTTGCGCTCATGACGAGCCTCCCCTTGTCGTGCGGCGCGGCGCGCCGCGTCAGGATTGCGACCAGTACGTCTGCTGTCCGGCGGACGCGGCATCCGCGGGCAGGTTGGCGAGAATCGCGCGCCGCAACTTCGGAATGTCCGCGCCACCGAGCTCCTGATACAGCACGTCGCCGTTCGGCGCGAGAAGCAGCGTGAACGGCACGGGCGCCGGCATCGCGGGATCGAACGCCGCCTGCAGGCCGTAGACGTCCGGCGAATTGAAGAGCAGGTTGCGGTGCGAGGCGTGATGTTGCTGGAGGAACTCGAGGACCGCGGGGCGCTCCTGCGGATCGTTCACCGACACGGCGACGAACGACAGGTGCCGGCTCCGGTACATCTGGTACGTCGTCTCGAGATTCGGAAACTCGATGATGCACGGCGCGCACCATGTCGCCCAGAAGTTGACGAGAAGCAGGCCGTCCGTGTCGTTCTGCCGCAGCGCCTTCAATCCGTCGGCGCCGACGAGATCGAGCGGAACGGGCTCAGCGGCGATGGCGGCGGCTTCGGCGTCGGCCGCCGGAGGCGACGATCGATGGGCTGGTTCGCAACCGACCGCGCGCGTTTCGGCCACGGGCACGGCTCGGCCCGCGAGCAGCGCGTCGATCGCATGTCGGGCGTCGGGCGACGTCACGTGATCTCCGCTTGGACTGTCGTCGATTCGCCCTTCGTAGCGCAGCGTGCGCGCCTGGTCGAAGACGAAGATCTGCGGCAGGGCCGTGACGCCGAACGCCGTCACGAGCTCAGGCGATGCCGCGGCTGACAGGTACGGAAACGTGAAGTGCCGCCAGTCGGCCCGGACCTTCATGTCCTCGATCGACTCACCCGCGTCGGTGTGATCGAGATCGGCCAGGCGCAGCGCCGCCGGATCGTCGGGATTGATGGCGACAAGGGCGAGATCTTGCACCGTGTAGGCGGCCCGGATCGCCGCGAGCCGCGCCTCGTAGCGCTGCGTGTCGGGACACCGGTCGCAGGTGAAGACGACGGCCAGGACGCGGCTGCCGGCGAAGTCGGCGAGCGCGTGATGTTGCCCGTCGGTGCCGGGCAAATCGAACGCCGGTGCTGCCGCGCCAATCGGCAGCGACCGCGCGCGGCCTCCACACGCGGACACGACGATCACCGCTCCGAGCGTGACGAGCACACGACCGATGGTCATGACCTGTCTGATGGGTGGAGGGTATCACGGCGGCGTCGAGGACCGGAAGCTGCGGGCGATATGTGCAGACGCGCCGCAACGGCCGACCAGGGGCGTCACTCGCCGGTGCCGTAAGGCCGTAAGATGGAGCCATGGCGGATCCCGCCGCGCCCAGTGACACCGCCGTCGTGCTGTTCGACGGCACCTGCGCGTTCTGCGAAGGCGCCGTGAAGTTCATCGCCGCGCGCGATCCGCACGCCTACTTCCGCTTCGGCGCATCGCAGACCGACGCGGGCCGTGCCGTGCTCGCTGCGCACGGACTGACGCGCGAGGCGACGCGCAGCCTGGTGCTCGTCGAGGACGACCGCGTCTACCTGCGATCGACCGCGTCGCTGCGCATCGCACGCCGACTCACCTGGCCCTGGTCGATGCTCGGCATCTTCCTCGTCGTGCCGCGTCCGCTACGCGACCTCGTCTATCGCGGCGTCGCCGTCGTCCGTCATCACCTGGCCGGCACGTCCAACGCGTGCGAGATCCCGCCGCCGGAAATTCGCACGCGGATGATCTGACATGCGCCGACGCACGCGCTGCGCCTTGTCGGAGCCCTGGGCCTTCAGGCCCAGGGGAAACCCGGAACCCGTCGTCCCTCGCGCGCGCACCAGCTTTCACTCCGGGATCTTCCCTGCCGTCGTTGCCGTGGTGTGTCTTCTGCTCGCCAGTACGCTGGGAGCCCAGTCGCCCTCGTCGGCCTCGGCCCCGATCGTCCTCACTCTCGCCACCGCGACGCCGGGCGGCGGCTTCCCGCTCTACGGCGACGCGCTTGCAGCCATCGTCCACGACGCGGACCCGACGCTCGTCATTCGGACCGAGAACACCAAGGGCAGCACCGAGAACATCCCGCTGCTCAAGCGCGGCGCGGTCGATCTCGGGCTCGTCCAGGGCGAAGCGGCGCACGACGCCTTTGCCGGCATCGGCCAGCCGCGCGCGAATCTGAAGATCATCGCGGCGATGTACTCGACGCCCGGCTTCTTCGTCGTCCGCGCGGACAGTCCATATCGGACGATTGCGGATCTGCGCGGGCGACCTGTCGCGTTCGGCGCACGTGGATCGGGACTCGTCATCCTCGCGCGGTACGTGCTCGACGGCCTCGGCCTCGACATGAACCGCGACTTCCACGCGGGCCTGCTCGATCACGCGGGCGATGGTCGGGGCATGGTGGCCGACGGCCGCGTCGCAGCGCTGTGGGGCGGCGGCGTGGGCTGGCCTGGGTTCACGAGCGTGATGAACGGTCCGGGCGGCGGACGTCTCATCGCGCCGTCATCGGACGAAATCCAGCGCATCACCGCGGCCCACGACTTTCTGAAACCGCTCCTGCTGCCGGCCGGGAGTTACCCGCATCAGGACGCGCCGCTGCGCTCGGTGGGATCGTGGAGTTTCGTGCTCGCGCGGCCGGGGCTGAGCGACGAGGTCGCGTATCGCGTCGCGCGCGCGCTGCACGAGGCCGAGTCCGCGTTCGCCGCGCGCCTGCCGCAAGCGCGCGAGACCACCTCCGCCAACACGCTGGCCGCGGCGCCACGCCGCGACATGATCCATCCAGGTGTGCTGCGGTACCTCGGTGAGCTCGGTCTCTGACGCCTATCGCGTCGCGAGATATTCGCGGATGATCTCGTCGAAGTTCTCATTGCCCGGCAGGCCAAGCGTGCGGGCCTTGGACGTCTCGAGCGCCGCGGGCCAACCACCAGCGACCTGTTCGATCCGCGGATCGAGATCCCAACGAATACGATCCGCCGCCTCCTGACCGCCGACGCGCACGAGCGCCGCGACCATCTCATCGACGCTAATCGAAATGCCGGGCAGGTTGACGACGCGCGTCGTGCCAAAGGCGGAAGCCGGCGCATCGTGCACGGCGACGAAGCACTCGATCGCCTTGGCCGGCGAGAGCAGCCACAACCGCGTCCCACGCGAGACCGGACACACGGACGGCTCGCCGTTCAGCGGCTCGCGGATGATGCCGCTCGCGAACGACGACATCGCCGCGTTCGGCCGCCCGGGCCGCACGACGATCGTCGGCAGGCGAACGGATCGGCCGTCGACGAAGCCGCGACGGCTGTAGTCGTCGACGAGCAGTTCGCCGATCGCCTTCTGAGTGCCGTAGGACGACTGCGGATTGAGCGCCTGCGCGGCGGGCACGACATCGGGCAGCGCGCCGCCGAACACCGCAACCGAGCTGGCGAAGACGACGCGCGGCTGATGGCCGCGCGCGCGACAGATCTCCAGCAGCCGGCGCGTGGCGTCCAGGTTGACGCGCATCCCGAGGTCGAAGTCCGCCTCCGCGCCGCCGCTCACGACCGCCGCCAGATGGAAGATCGCGCGGGTATCCGCGTCAATCGCCGACTCGAGCACGCCGTCCGCGGTGAGATCGGCCGCGACGACGCGCACGCGTGGGTCGCCGGTCGCCGGTGCCGCGGTCTGATCGAGCAGCACGACTTCGTCGATCGCCGACTGCGTCCCGCCGGCGCCGGCGAGCGCGCCGCGCATCAATACCGCCTC
>CALFMR010000043.1 GCA_937880585.1 uncultured Acidobacteriota bacterium | reverse complement strand
CTCAGTCCGCGTCCAAGTGCTGGTCGTTTGTCTGCCATGACAGCGTTCCTTCGATGCGATCCAGGGACTTATCGTCCGCCGCGGCGGCGCCTCGTTCGTTCGACGTTCATGGTTCGAAATTCGACGTTCGCCACTCGATCCTACTCGGCGCTCGGCACTGGGCCGGAGTCGTCACTGCCTGCCGGCGAGGCCGCCGCGGTGCGACGACGGCCGAGAAATTCGTGGGCAAGGGCGACGTAGGCCTCGGCGCCGCGCGACCGCGCGTCGTAGAGGATCGCGGGCAGGCCGTGGCTGGGCGCTTCACCAAGGCGAATGTTGCGCGGAATGACCGTCGTGTAGACGCGGTCGCCGAAGTGCTCGCGGATGTTCGCCCCCACCTGCTGTCCCAGATTCGTCCGCTCGTCGTACATCGTGAGCAGCACGCCCTCGATCGCGAGGCGCGGATTCAGCGCCGCGCGGACGCGGTCGATCGTCGAGAGCAGTTCGGCAATGCCTTCGAGCGCGAAGTACTCGCCATTGAGCGGGATGAGGACGGCGTCGGCGGCGACGAGGGCGTTGAGGGTCAGCAATCCGAGCGACGGCGGGGCGTCGATGAAGATGCAGTCGAACTGATCGCGGAGCGGCGCCAACAGACGTTCGAGACGATGCTCGCGGGCGTCGGCGGTGACGAGCTCGATTTCGGCGCCGGTGAGGTGATGGTCGGCGGGCAGAAGGAACAGGTGGTCGACGCCAGTCGGCAGGATGGCGGACGCGGCGTCGGGCGTATCGCTGAGCAGGGCTTCGTAGGCCGTGCCGCCAGCGGCGGCCTGTCCTTTCATGCCGATGCCGCTCGTGAGGTTGCCCTGGGGGTCGAGGTCGATGAGCAGAACGCGCTGTTCGGCGAGCGCGAGCGAGGCGCCGAGGTTGATGGCGGTGGTGGTTTTGCCGACCCCGCCTTTCTGGTTGGCGACAGCGATGACGATCTTGTTGGTCATATCACCAATTGCAAATACAACCGGCGTTGAGCGAACAGATTGTAGCGCACGGTCCTCTCGGCTGAGCCTGATTTTCTGTGGCCGGATCGGATCTCTGACTCGTCTCTGATTCGAATGTTTCACGTGAAACAATCGATCCGGTGACGTGAGTCGATCATCGAAGACGCCTCTTGGGACGAGCCGGCGGAACGATTGAAAATGAAACGCTCCGCAGAGACGTCAACTTCTGCGACGCTGCGGCGCTACAAAGCGGCGCGGCTACTCGAGCGGCGTCAGCTTCCCTTGCGTGAACTGCAGGACCTCGAATGCCTTTGCAGATGGCAGGGCCTCGGTCCGCCTGGAGTGGACGGTCAATCCGAGCGACGAAGCAGCCGCTATCAATTCGTCGGGATCAACGAAGTTGAAGATGGCCTCGAGCGTCCTCAGGCTCGCGAATGGAGAGGATGTGACCGCCGGCGTGACGGCCGATGGACGCTGAAGCACGACGCTGAGCATCCCGCCCACGCCGATCAGTTGCGCGAGGCGAGGCAGCACGACTTTCCAGTCAACGTATTCGAGCACAAGCGCCGCATGAACTAGTTCGAACATTTGGGACGGCAGGCGACAGGCAGCGATGTCGCCGCAGACCGTTTCCAACGTGACGGCCGGATTGTCGAACGCTGCCCGTAGCGCGTCGAGATATGTCCCGTTGATGTCCACGCAGACGATACGCCGCGACACGGCGGAATCCAGGTGTTCGATCCCATTCCCTGATGATGCCCCCGTGATGAAGACAGATGCGGGCCGAGCCGCCCGCAGGACGTCGGCGAGCAGTCGGTTGAGCACGACGCGCTGTCCCACGTTCGGGCTGCTCATATGGCCGACGTAGTCTTCGAGCGGGATATCGAGCCACGGATTGCGAGGGGCGTGCGGCTGGCTTTCGTCGGACATGGGCGGGAGGATTCCAGGCGGAGGGTCGTCGAGTCGGCGCGCCGCGATGACGAGTCTATCGCGAGCGCATTCTCTTTCTTGACTCGGACGGCGAGTAGGGCCGGAGCGGTGTTCCACGTGAAACATCTATCGAGGGTGCGCCATCGCGTGGTCACGCCAGCCGGCCGAGCTCTCCTTGGAAAAACGATTTCGCGATCAGCGACCGACGCCTGGCATCTGCAGCAGCATCGCGACGGGACGATCCTCCAGCACAATGGAATCGGCGGGCATCGCCTCGTCGCGCGCGCCGAACCAAAGCAGCCGCCCGCCAGGTTTGAGCAGCGCCCGCAGGGCCTCCCACAGCTTTTCGTCTGGTCGCACCGCTCGCATGGTGACGAGGTCGAACGAGTACCGCGCCGATGGACGCTGGGCCACGTCCTCCAACCGCGCCTGCTCCACGCGCACATCCGAGAGCTCGAGCACGCGGACGGCCTCGCGAAGGAACGCACACTTCCTCGAGCGCGATTCGACGAGCGTGTAGAAGAGAGCAGGTGAAATTATTTTTAGGGGTAATGATGGAGATCCGCCACCTGAACCCACATCTAGCGACGTAAGCACTTCTCTTACAATTAGTTGAGAGGCGCATACAGACTCGACAATCAGTCGGTCAATCGCCCCATCACTGGGCCGCTTCAGGTCGAACGACGTGAGATTGATCGTCCGGTTCCACTTCGACAGAAGTTCCAGATACGCCGCGAGTCGATCGAGTTGCGCCGGTGTGACCGACAGCTCGGCGGCGTCGAGCCGCTCAGCAATCCGGGCCGCGTAACCGCTCACGCCCTCGCACCACGCGCGACGCGCGCGGCCACAATCGCCACCGCCGCCGGCGTCACGCCTGGTACGCGCGCCGCCTGGCCGATCGTTTCCGGACGAACGGTCGTCAGCCGCTCGACGACCTCACGCGACAATCCGGGAATGCCGCGGTACTCGAAGTGGACGGGGATCGCGCGTGTCTCCTGCGCCCGCGCACGTGCGACGTCGGCAGCATGCCGCCGCAGATAGCCGCGGTATCGCAGCTCGGCTTCGATCGTCGCCGTGTCGAGGTGTGCGCGCTCTGGATCCACGTCCATCTCGAACCCGCCACCGCGCACATCGTCGAGCGTCACCGGCGGTTGCGCGAGCGCCTGCTCGACGGTCACGCGCCGCCCATCCACCGTCACGCGTGTAGTCGCGGCCCGCGCTCGATTGCGATCGAGCCGCTCCATGCGCGCCTCGAACAACCGCCATCGTTCCGCGTCGACGAGGCCCGCGCGATGACCGACGGGCGTCAGCCGCACGTCGGCGTTGTCGATCCGCAGCAGCAGCCGATGCTCCGCGCGCGACGTGAACATGCGGTACGGCTCGAGACAGCCGCGCGTCACGAGGTCATCGATGAGGATGCCGATGTACGCCTCGTCGCGCCCGAGCACGATCGCCGCGTCGCCGCGTACGATTCGCGCGGCATTCAGTCCGGCCATCAATCCCTGCGCCGCCGCTTCTTCGTAGCCGGACGTGCCGTTGATCTGCCCGGCGAGGAACAGGCCCGGCAGCCGCTTCGTTTCGAGCGACCGGTGCAGCTCAGTCGGCTGCACGAAGTCGTACTCGACGGCGTACGCATGCCGCAGAATCGACGCCCGCTCGAGGCCGGGCAGCGCGTGGACGATCTCCTCCTGCACGTCGCGAGGCAGGCTCATCGACAACCCGTTCACGTAGATCTCGTCGACGTCGATGCCTTCGGGCTCGAGAAAAATCTGGTGCCGCGACTTGTCAGGGAAGCGCATCACCTTGTCTTCGAGCGACGGACAGTAGCGCGGGCCGATGCCCTGAATGCGCCCGTTGTAGAGCGGCGACCGATCGATGCTGCGCCGCACGATCTCGTGCACGCGCTCCGACGTGTAGACGAGATGACACGCCACCTGCGGCCGCTCGATACGCGTCGTCAGAAACGAGAAGGGGACAACGGGGTCGTCGCCTGGTTCTTCGCCGAAGACGGAGAAGTCGATCGATCGCCGGTCCAGCCGCGGCGGTGTGCCCGTCTTGAGCCGCCCCATCTCGACGCCGATCTCGCGAATCGACGTCGCGAGATCGCATGACGGTGGCTCGCCGGCCCGTCCCGCGGGCCGCTGTTCGTCGCCAACGTGAATGAGCCCGTTCAGAAACGTCCCGGTCGTCACGACGATGGCGCTGCATGCGACGGACTCGCCGTCTTCGAACGCGAGGCCGGTCACCCGACCGCCAGCGGTCATGATGCGGCCCGCGCGCCGGAACAGCCACGTGATGTTCGGCTCGCGTTCGAGCGCGTCACGCATCCACGCGCCATATCGCCGCTTGTCGGCCTGCGCCCGCGGCGACCACACGGCCGGCCCGCGGCTTCGATTGAGCAGCTTGAACTGGATGCCCGTCGCGTCGATGGCGCGGGCCATGAGGCCACCGAGCGCGTCGATCTCGCGGACGAGGTGCCCCTTCGCCGTGCCGCCAATCGCGGGATTGCACGGCATCAGCGCGACCGTATCGGCCGACAGCGTGCACAGCCCGACACGGCAGCCGAGCCGCGCGGCCGCCCACGCAGCCTCGCAGCCGGCATGGCCGGCGCCGATGACGACGACGTCGAAGGTCACCGCGCTATTTTCCAATACAGAAGCGGCTGAAGATATGGCGGAGCAGATCGTCGGGCGCGCGGACACCGGTGATCGCTTCGAGTGCCGCGCGCGCATCGGACAGCCCGGCGAGGACCAGCTCTTCGGTGGCCCCCGCGTCGAGCTCCTGCGCGGCGCGCTCGACAGCCGCGAGTGCCGTCTCGAGTTGCGCGACGTGGCGCAGGTTCGTCACGGCCGGCGTGTCGCGCCATTCGTCGCGCGAGGTGAGCGCGGAGAGAATGCGCCGCCGCAGCGCGTCGATCCCTGCGCCGCTCACGACGGACGTCTCGACGATGCGGTCGGCCGCATCGCCGAGCGTCGCGTTCGGCCACGCACGCGGTCGATCCACTTTGCTGACGACGATGATCCGCGGCGCTGGCGACGTCGCGCGGTCCTTGGCAGCGTCGCCACCGCCAGCGCCCACAGCCGGCAGCGGCGCCGATCCGTCGACGACCTCGACAATCACGGCCGCGACGGTTTGTGCCTCGATCGCGCGCCGCACGCCTTCGGCCTCGACGACATCGCGCGCCTCGCGCACGCCGGCCGTGTCGACGAGCGTGATTGGCACGCCGCCCACGTCCACCCGTTCGCTCAACACGTCCCGCGTCGTCCCCGGCACGTCGGTGACGATGGCGCGGCTTGCGCCGACGAGCGCGTTGAACAGGCTCGACTTGCCTGCGTTCGGCGCGCCGGTGACGACGACCAGTCGGCCCTCGCGTACGACGCGTCCCGCCCGGCCTTCAGTAACGAGCATCGCGAGCGTCGCCCGCACAGCCTCGACTTCCGCCGCGGCGTCGGCACGCGTGACGAAATGGAATCCTTCCTCAGGAAAGTCGAGCGACGCTTCGAGCCGTGCGATGAGATCGAAGAGCGCCGCGTCGACGCGGCCGATCGCCTCGGTCAACGTGCCCTCGAGCTGATCCATTGCGGCGCGCGCCTGCAGCGGTGTCACCGCGTCGACGAGATCCGCGATGGCCTCGGCCTGCACGAGGTCGAGCCGGCCATTGAGGTGCGCGCGCAGCGTGAATTCGCCGGGCTCGGCGAGCCGCGCGCCTGCGGCCATCGCGAGCTCAACGACGCGCTGGAGCAGCACCGGGCTGCCGTGCGCGCCGATCTCGACGACATCCTCGCCCGTAAAGGAGTGCGGCGCGGCGAACCACGTCACCACGACATGATCAACGATGCGCGCCGGCGGGGTGACGTCATCAGTGGCGTCGACAGTCGTGACGTCCGCCAGCCGCGCGAACGTCGCGTGGCGGGGCACGAAAGGCGTGCGGCGGCGGGTGAGACGGCGGACGATGGGTTCGGCGGCTAGCCCCGAGAGACGAACGAGGCCGAGGCCGCCTCGGCCGGGCGGCGTGGCGACGGCGACGATGGTGTCGGTCGTCGAGAACGCGGCCACGGCTCCCGGCTATCCAGCCTTGGGCGAAATCACGACGGTCTTGAGGAAGGCGTCGCCGATGCTCTCCGACGACACCTCGGCGTCTTCCGCGACGGCGAGATGGACGATGCGCCGCGCGTACGGGTTGAGCGGACCGATCTCCTGCGGCGTGCCGCTCGTCTTCGCCTTGTCGGCGAGGAAGCGCGCCATCTGCCGCAGTTCGGCGTCCTTGCCCTTGCGGAAGCCGAGCGCGTCGACGACGTAGTGCCGATCGCTGCGCGCGTCGCGGCGGAACGCCGTGTTGACGATGACCTGCAGCGCGTCGAGCGCCTCGCCCTTGCGCTTCAGCAGCAGATCGGCGCCCTCGCCGGCGAGATTGAGACGCACGTGATCGGGGGTCTCCTCGAGGTCGATGGTGAGCGACAGCCCCATCGCCTCGAGGACGCTCGTCACGAACGAGATGACCTGTTGATCGAGTTCGGCATGCATGTGCAGTTACTTACGACCCGCGGACGCGCGCGTTACCGCTTTGCTCCGCGCTCGCGCGACGGCGGGCACCGGCGCGCCAATCATGCGGTTGGTGACGTACTGCTGGCCGATGGCTAGCACGTTGCTGAGCAGCCAGTAGACGACGAGGCCCGACGGCGCCCAGAGGAACGAGACCGTGAAAACGACGGGCATGAGCAGCATCATCTTCTGCTGCATGGGATCGGCCGTCGACGGCATCATCTTCTGCTGGACGAGCATGCTCACGCCCATGAGGAGCGGCGTGATGTACAGCGGGTCGTGGCGCGACAGGTCGTGGATCCATCCAAACCACGGCGCGCCGCGCAGCTCGATCGCGGCCTCGAGCATCGCGTAGACCGCGTAGAGAACCGGCATCGTGAAGAGCATCGGCACGCAGCCGCTCACCGGGTTGACGCCCTTCTCTTTGTAGAGGGCCATCATCTCGGTGTTCATCTTCTGGCGCTCGGGGTCGGTGACCTTGTACTTCGCGTAGCGCGCCTGAATCGCCTTCACTTCCGGCTGCACGGTCTGCATCTTCCGCATCGACACCATGCTCCGGTGCCGCAGCGGGAACATGAGGACGTTGATGATGACCGTGAGGACGGCAATCGACCAGCCGTAGTTGCCGATGTAGCCGTTGATCCACTTGAGCGCCTGGAGCAACGGCACGACGAGCCAGGCGAAGATGCCGAAGTCGATCGCGCGCACGAGCTGGGGATTCACCGCCCGCAGCACGTCGAGATCCTTCGGGCCCATGAAATACGAGAGCGCCATCGAGCCCGGCACGTCGAGCGTGTAGGAGACGAACGTCCGCGTGTGATCGGAGGGATCGTTCGGCACCGGCAGCGAGATGGGGGAGTAGTCGACGACGATCGCCTGTCCGGCGGGCAACGCGGCGTTGAGGAAGTACTGGTCCTCGACGCCCGCGAATTCCGGCGTGCCCTCGTAGTGCGCCTGCTTCGCGAGCGCGCTGACCGTGAGCCGCTTCACCTTGCCGGCGAACATCTGAATCGCGCGCGACGGCACACTGCGTGAGCCGTCGGGCGCGTAGCCGAGCCCCACGGCGGGACCAGACGTGAGGCGCACCGGCCGCGCCGCGCCGTTGACGTCGATCGACGCTTCGACCTTCACGAGGTACGGCTTGCCGTCCGGCTGGAAATGAAAGACCTTGCGCGCGGTGAGCCCCGACGCATCCTGGTACTCGAAGCTGAGCGTGCCCGGCGCCGTGCCCAGCGTGAGACCCTCCGCGCTCGGCCGATAGATGGCCGTGGCGAGCACTTTCGAGATCCCGTCGTCGGTCGTCGCGAGCGTGAACGGTCGGGGCAGCGAGTCGGGCAGGTCGACCGGCACGAACTCGAGCGGCTTGCCGTCCTGCGAGTAGTGCTTGAGCTCCCAGGTCTTGAGGACGCCACCTGCCGTCGAGAACACGGCATGCACCGCCTCGGTGTCGACGACGACATCGCGAGCGGCGGAGTCACCGACGAGCACGCGAGGTGCGTTGCTCACCGCCGCTGCTGGTGACGCCGCGGAAGGCGTTGGAGCGGGTTGCGCTGAGGTTGAAGTCCCTGACGCCGGAGCCGCGGCCGGCGTCGTCGTACTCGCCGATGTGGTCGCGGCGGTCTTCTCGCTCGGCTTCGGCGGCGGAGGCGCAAAGTACGCCTGGTAGATCGCCAGGACGACGAACGACAGAAAAATCGCTAAGAAGACGCGCTTTTCCATGGTTGGGGAGACACGTTCAGGATTCGCTCGTCTTCGGCGGGATCGGATCGAATCCCGATCCGCCCCACGGATGACACCGCGCGAGCCGACGTGCCGCGAGGATCACGCCGCGCGCGAGGCCATGGACTTCGATGGCCTCCAACGCATAGTGCGAACAGGACGGCTCGAACCGGCAGGCGCCGCCCATCAGACCGCCGAACAGCACCTGATAGGCACGCACCAGGCCGATGCCGACGCGCGCGCCCCAGGTCACGATCGCCTCGCAGGCCGCAGCCGGCCCATCGCCGTCAGGAAGTCGGCCTGGATCGCGCGAAACGGCGCGCGAACGAGCTCGCGGCGGGGAATGATCACGACATCGAACGACGAGCGGCCTGGCGCATGGGCGTCGGCGCCGAAATGACGAAACAACTCACGAAGACGACGTTTGGCGCGGTTGCGTTCGACCGCGGTCCCGAGACGCCTCGAGGCAATCAAGCCAAGACGATCGCGGCCCAGCGCGTTCGACGTGCTGAGCACAGTCAGATAGCGACCCGCCGTCCGCCGGCCGTGCCGTTGGACGGCAGCGAACTCCGCGTGATGACGCAGTCGGCGCTCCGACCCGAACGAGAACGGCATGGCACTGAGCCAGGGCGGCGCTCCGCGCATCGCGGAGCCCGCCGGCTAGGACTCGGACGAAACCGTCAGCCGCTTCCGGCCTTTGGCGCGCCGACGCTTCAGCACGATACGTCCGTTCTTCGTGTGCATACGGACAAGAAAGCCATGGGTCCGCCGGCGGCGGCGGCGATTCGGTTGAAACGTACGCTTCATGGGACTCCCGGCCGGGCGGTTCTACACCCTGGAGAAACATTTGATGGTAACGAACCGCTGAAAAGACTGTCAACGCTGGACGCGTGCCGGTTCGTCCGGCAAGCCCCGCTTCGACCGACGATCGGCGTCCGAGGGGCGCGATGTCACCGGGCACTGCTACCGCATCAAGCTGTCCAGCCGGCGCGAATTCCAGGCTGAATCCCGCCCCAATTGTCGGCGTCCGGCGACCTATGGTAGATTCGCGGGCTCCCGCGGGTCGGCGGGATCATCCCACGATGCGTGACGGTTCCTGCAGGGAAGTTTTCCACACCTGTGGAAAATTCTGTGGAAATCCTCGAAGATCGACGGTTGCGTCGTCTAAGTTATTGAAATAATAGGGTTTACACTTCGGCCGTCGGGAGCCTGAAGGCCCACGAGACCGGGAATATCGGGTTTTCCAGCATGGCCGGCACGGTTTGGGACGACGTCCTTGCGCGCATTGAAACGAAGGTCAACCGCCACAGCTACTACACGTGGTTCCGGCAGACGGCCTTCGTCGCCGACGAAGGCCGCCGCCTCGTCGTCCAGGTGGCCGACCCGATGGCCGCCGACTGGATCACCAAGCACTACGGCGCCATCATCGAGGACGCGCTGAAGGAAGTCGGACGGGCGGGCACGGAACTCCGGCTGCGGTCCGCCGAGAGCGAACCCGAGCCGCCGGCGTCCGGATCGATCGATGGATCGCGCAACACCGGCGACCTCGACGACGACCTTGCCGACCGATCCGAGCCCGTCGATGCGCTCGGTCTCAGCCCACGCTACTCGTTCGACACGTTCATCGTCGGCGCGTCCAATCAGTTCGCGCACGCCGCCTGCCGCGCCGTGGCCGAAGCCCCCTCTCGGTCGTACAATCCGCTGTTCCTCTACGGCGGCGTGGGTCTCGGCAAGACGCACCTGATGCATGCGATCGGCCACTACGTGCTGACGCAGAGTCCCGCGCTGAAGCTCACCTACATCTCGGCCGAGCGGTTCATGAATGAGGTCGTCAACGCGATCCGCTACGACCGCATTCTCGAGTTCCGCGAGCGCTATCGCGGTGTCGACGTGCTGCTCGTCGACGACATCCAGTTCATCGTCGGCAAGGAACGCACGCAGACCGAGTTCTTCCACACGTTCAACGCACTTCACGACGCGCAGAAGCAGATCGTGCTCAGCAGCGACTGCCCGCCGCACCAGATCAGCGAGCTCGAAGAACGCCTGCGCAGCCGCTTCGAATGGGGCCTCATCGCCGACATCCAGCCGCCGGATCTCGAGACGAAGATCGCGATTCTCAAGCGAAAAGCCGAGGCCGAAGGTGTCGTTCTGCCCGACGACGTGGCGCTGTACATCGCGGGACGGATCAAGTCGAACATCCGCGAGCTGGAGGGGTCGCTCATTCGCCTGCTCGCGTACGCGTCGCTGCACGGGGTCGACGTCACGATGTCGCTCGCGCAGGACGTGCTGCGCGACGTGCTGCACCACGACGAGCGCGCGGTGACGATTGACGCCATTCAGAAGTTCGTCGCGGAGTACTACCACCTCAAGCTGTCGGAACTGAAGTCGAAGAACAACTCGAAGTCGATCGCGCTGCCGCGTCAGGTGGCGATGTACGTCTGCAAGCATCTGACGAGCGCGTCGCTGCCGGAGATCGGCAAAGCGTTCGGCGGCAAGCACCACTCGACCGTCATCCACTCGGTCCGGCGCATCGACGAACTCCGCCGGGGCGACGGATCCTTCAACACACTTATCAACACCTTCCTCGAGTCGTTTCGCTAAGGATCGACGGGCGTTTCTGCCCCTCGTCCACAGCGTCCTCACACGCCGCCTGTGGACGGATGTGGACGCCTGGCGGAAGGCCGGAAATGCACAGCCGCGCGGTGGGCCTCCCACGCGATCACGCACAGATCGGTGCACAGGCTAAATCGCTGAATTACGGGCGGTTATCGACGTGTTTTGACGTGTCAACAGGCCCTTCTTCCTGTTATAATTTCTTGACTTACCTGGTCTTGAATTTCCGGGAGAGAGAGCGCGCCGCGCGCGTCCCCCGGGCTCCTGCTGAACCCGGTAGTCTGAGAGGCCGCCCTGCCCATGGAACTCGTTGTCCGCAAGAGTGACCTGCTGAAAGAGCTGTCCCTTCTCCAAGGCATCGTCGAGCGGAAGAACACGATCCCCATCCTGGCGAACGTCCTGCTCGAAGCCGGGCCCGATGCGGTGTCTCTGCTCGCGACGGATCTCGACGTCGGTCTGCGCAGCCGGTGCGAGGCGACTGTGACCAAACCGGGCACGGTCACGCTGCCCGCGAAGAAGTTGTTCGAGATCGTGAGCGCGCTGCCTGACACCGACGTGCGGCTCACCGAGGACAAGGGCGGCAAGAGCGTGACGATTGCAGCCGACCGTTTCGAGTCGCGCATGCAGACGCTGCCGCCGAGCGAGTTTCCGACGCCGCCCGACGATGCGGGGGCGGACGCCGCGTCGCTCGCGGGTGGCACGTTGAAGCGGATGATCGCGTATACGCGCTTTGCGATCACGAGCGAGGACACGCGCTATTTCCTGAATGGCGCGCAGCTCGTGCTCGACGCGTCGTCGATGAGCATGGTCGCGACCGACGGCCATCGTCTGGCCTTCGTTCGCATGGAAGCCGAGTCCGGCGTCTCGGGCAAGATGGAAGTGCTCCTGCCGCGCAAGACGTTGAACGAGATCGCGCGTCTGCTCGATGGCGAAGACGCCGTCCAGTTCTCGCAGGGCGAGAATCACGTGTTCTTCCGCGCCGGCGGGCGCCTGCTCATCTCGCGAAAGATCGACGCGAACTTCCCGGCCTACGAACGCGTCATTCCGAAGACGAACGACAAGCGCATCGAGTTCGATCGCGACCGGCTCGCCGCGGCCGTGCGTCGCGTGCGGCTGCTCTCGAACGAGCGATCGAAAGCCGTGAAGTTCGTCATCGGCAAGGATCAGGTCGAGATCACGTCGAGCACGCCGGATCTGGGCGAAGCGCACGAGGTGCTGCCCGTCGATTACGGCGGCGAGACACTGCAGATCTGCTTCAACGCGGATTACGTGGACAACTTCCTTGCCGTCGTCGACACCGAGAACGTGTCGCTGGAGTTCAAGGACGAAATGAGCCAGGCCGTCGTCAAACCGGTCGGCGCGGAGGGCTACGACTACACCTACGTGATCATGCCGATGCGGATTTGAGCGGGACCGGCGCTGACCGGTCCGCTCGTGAACGCGGATCTCGCTCGTCACCCATGCCAAACACTGACCGACTCGCCGGCGATCCGCCGGCCGTGACTGCGCCCGACGACTACGGCGCGGACAAAATCAAGGTACTCGAAGGCCTCGAGGCCGTGCGGAAGCGTCCGGCCATGTACATCGGGTCGACCGGACCGGCCGGCCTGCACCATCTCGTCTACGAGGTCGTCGACAACTCCATCGACGAAGCGCTCGCCGGGTACTGCCGCAACATCGGCGTCACGATTCACATCGACGGGTCCGTCACCGTCGTCGACGACGGCCGTGGCATTCCGGTGGGGATGCACGAAAGCGGACGTCCGGCGGCGGAGGTCGTGCTGACGGTGCTGCACGCCGGCGGTAAGTTCGAGAACGCCGCCTACAAAGTGTCCGGCGGCCTGCATGGCGTCGGGGTCTCGGTCGTCAACGCGTTGTCGGAGTGGCTCGAACTGGAGGTCTGGCGCAACGGGCAGGTCCACCAGCAGCGTTACGAGCGAGGCACGCCGGCGGGCGACCTCGCCGTGGCCGGCCGGACGGAGAAGCGCGGCACGAAGATCACGTTCAGACCGGACGCCGAAATTTTCGAGACGACCGACCTCAGCTTCGAGACGCTGTCGCAGCGGCTGCGCGAGCTCGCGTTCCTGAACGCCGGCGTCACGATCACGATCACGGACGAGCGCGACGGCCGGTCGCACCAGTTCGTGTACGAAGGCGGCATCCGCGAGTTCGTCGAGTTCCTGAACAAGAACCGGACGGCGGTCAACGACAAGCCGGCCTACATGATCGGCGACCGCGACGGGATCGTGGTCGAGATCGCGCTGCAGTGGAACGACAGCTACGCGGAGACGACCTACAGCTTCGCGAACAACATCAACACGACCGAAGGCGGCACGCACCTGTCCGGGTTTCGATCGGCGTTGACGCGTACCGTCAACCACTACGCGTCGCACCACAACCTGTCCGACAAGCTGACCGAGAGCATCACGGGCGACGACATCCGCGAGGGCATGACGTCGGTCATCTCGGTCAAGATCCCGCAGCCGCAGTTCGAAGGGCAGACCAAGACGAAGCTCGGCAACACCGAAGTCAAGGGCATCGTCGAGGGCATCGTCAACGATCGACTGGGCGCGTACCTCGAGGAGAACCCGGCGGTCGCCAAGCGCATCATCGCGAAGGCCGTCGACGCCGCGCTCGCGCGCGAAGCGGCGCGTAAGGCGCGCGATCTCGTGCGCCGCAAGGGCGCGCTCGACAACACGGCGCTTCCTGGCAAGCTCGCCGATTGTCAGGAACGGGATCCGGCCGAGAGCGAGCTGTACATCGTCGAGGGCGAGTCGGCCGGCGGGTCAGCCAAGCAGGGGCGCGACCGGAAGTTTCAGGCGGTGCTGCCGATCAAGGGCAAGATCCTGAACGTCGAGAAGGCGCGTTTCGACAAGATGTTGTCGCACGAAGAGATCCGCACGCTCATCGCGGCGCTCGGGTGCGGCATCGGCACGGACGAATTCGATCCGGCGAAGCTGCGCTATCACCGCGTCATCATCATGACGGACGCGGACGTCGACGGGTCGCACATCCGCACGCTGCTGCTCACGTTTTTCTACCGGCAGATGCGCGAGCTCGTTGAACGCGGGCACATCTTCATCGCGCAGCCGCCGCTCTTCCGCGCCAAGCGCGGCCGGCAGGAGACGTTCATCAAGGACGAGCGCGATCTCGAGTCATTCCTGCTCAAGCGCGCGGCCGAGTCGCGCACGCTCGTGCTCGCTGACGGACGCGAGATCGCCGGCGAAGCGCTCGAACAGCGGCTCGAGAAGCTGATGGCGTTCCGTAAGCTGCTGCAGGTCGTCGAGCGGCGCGGACCGTCGCGCCGCGCCATCATGGCGCTCCTCGAAGGCGAAGCGCGCGACCGCACGTTCTGGGGTAATCGCGCCGCCGTCGATGCGCTCGCCGGCCACCTGCGTTCCGGCGACGTGCTGACGACCGTGGTCGAGGACGCCGAGCATCAAGCGTATGGCGTCGCGCTCGAAGATCGTTCCGCGGGCTATCCACGCCGGCACCAGCTCGATCTCGACTTCGTGACGACCGGCGAGTTCCGGACGCTCGCCGCGGCCTATGCGGACGTCCGCGAGCTGATGGCCGGGTCCGTCACGATTCGCACGGCCGCGGCACCAGTGAGCGAGGTGGCCGAGGACGGGGAACCCGACGCTGCGCCCGCGGCCGTTGAGAGCGCTGCCGCCGTGCCGGCGAAGCGCGCGAAGGACGCGGACCGCGAGATCGCGTCGCTCGACGAGCTGGTCGAGTTCTTCGTCGCGGCCGGCCGCCGCGGCTTGGCCGTGAACCGCTACAAGGGCCTGGGCGAGATGAATCCGGACACGTTGTGGGAGACCACGATGGATCCGGCCAAACGCACGCTGCTCGCCGTGCGCGCCGAGGATCACACCGAGGCGGATCTCATGTTCACCACGCTCATGGGCGATCAGGTCGAGCCGCGCCGGAAGTTCATCGAGGACAACGCGCTCGACGTGACGAACCTCGACATCTAGCGGCGCGCGTGGGCGCGTGGTCGTCGGCCGCCAGTCGGCGGCCGGCGTGACGTGCCGCCGCCGTGACTGACTTTTCGCATGGACAACAATCTCTCGTCGCGCATCCCGGTCAACATCGAAGACGAAATGAAGCGCTCGTACATGGATTACGCGATGAGCGTAATAATCGGGCGCGCGCTGCCCGACGTGCGCGACGGCTTGAAGCCGGCCA
>CALFMR010000042.1 GCA_937880585.1 uncultured Acidobacteriota bacterium | reverse complement strand
CGAGCCGTCGAGATAGGCTGCCAGCCGGCCCCCGGCAGGCAGTTGAGCGGCGAATGAATCGTGTCACCTTGCCGCTGGCTCCGGTAGTACCCGATGTAGAGCGCCACGGCGCCCTCAGACGGGTCGGCGTAGATGCGGTTCACGTACTCGTCGACGCCCAACATCTGCAGGACGTCGTTCGTGAAGGGCGGCGCCGCTTCGGCCTGCCAGCCGCCGATACGTTCCGGCAGGTCCGTGAGCGGCTGCCGCGTGGGCACCTGTTCGGGCTCGAGTCCACGGCGCGCGAGCGCCAGGGTCGCCAGAAAACACACCGCGAGGACGAGGAGGCGTCGAGTCATCGGCTAGGCCGCCGCGGCCCTCGGCGTCGCTTGCGCCGGCGCGAGCCACTCGATCGTGCGGCCGACGACGAACAGCATCGCGAAGGCCGCCACGAACACGAGCCAGCCAGAGAACGTGTGGAAGAACCCCTCCGCGGCCCGCTCGCCGAAGTACTGCGCCGCGATGCCCGTCCCCGCGACTCGCGCCGCATTGGCCACGATCGCGATGGGGATCGTCGCGAGCGCGATGACCGTCCGCACGCCGACGCGGTCGTCCGTGAAATAGCCGTAGACGATGCCGAGCGTCAGGAGCGATACGAGGGCCCGGATGCCGCTGCAGGCCTCGGCCACCTCGAGCGTGATGTGCGCCAGGACGATGACGTTGCCCTCGCGGAGCACCGGGATGCCCGAAAGCGACAGGGCGGCTTCTCCCGCGCGCGAAGCCAGGAGCTGTAGCGGAAAGGCAATCTGATTGAAGATGATCGCCGGCAGCGGAATCATCAAGAGCAGGAACGCCAACGGGAACGCCAACACCTTCAAGGCCGGCGTTCCGCGCAGGAACACGATCGCTCCGGCCAGGACGAACAACATCGACGTACGTCCCAGGAACAACTCGGCGCCGAGCTGGCCCGCGAGAAGCATGACCAATCCGAAGACGACGACGAGGAGTCCCCAGAGCCGTGGGGCATCAGCCGTCATCGCCAGGCGGCGCCGACGTTCCCAGACGAAAAAGGCGGCCAGCGGCACGATCAGGATGCCGTGCGAGTAGTTGTCATCGTGCAGCCAGTCATGGACGAGCTTCGTGATGACCGGCCAATACAGCGCGACGCCGGCTCCGACCGCGATGAGGCTCCCGATGCGTGTGGCGAACCCGCGTGACATGCCTCGCCACACCATAGCAAACGGTTGGCCCAGACCCTAGGAAGGTTGGCCTGTCGGACAAATCTTTTGTTCCCACGAGCTTAGACCGCTAGTGTCGCGCTGTGCACCAATAAACGTCATCTATGGGGAAGACTAAAATCCGTGGACGTCTGCGGTTCAGGCGCCCTTTGGGGCGCGACCGAGGGGAACGTGACGAGGGGAAGACGCTGGAAGGGAATGGGGGAGGAAAAAGAAAAGGGCGGCCTGGGGAGGGAGCCGCCCTTTTCGGTCGAGCCCGGGAAGAACGCTAGTTCTGGTTCTGGCGCGAACGGTTGCGCAGCCGACGCCGCGTCGCCGTGGCCAGGCCCATCAGGCCGGTCCCGAGCAGCACGAGCGTCGTCGGCTCAGGAACGGGGTTGAACGGTGTTGACGTGAGAATTGCGTAGAGGTCGCCCGAGTTGTTCTGGTTTTCCGGCGACTCGAACGCGTTGTTGAACGTCACGCCCCCGTCGGTCGAGAAGCCGAGGAGCGAGAAGTAGTACGTGTCGAGCCCCGACGTGATGACCGCGTTCAGCACCGGTGAAACCGTCACGAAGTCATCGCACGCGCCGCCCGGCTGATTCGACGGCCCGCCATCCTCGCAGACGCCGTCGTTCGGTGTCTCGTTGTGGTTGAAGAGCAGCGACGTCGTGAAGTTGTGCGGAGAACCACTCGTGTGGAACGACAGGTCATAGACGACCGAGGTAATGGCCGCTTCCACCACGACGTTCAGGTGCGTGAACGTGCCCAGGTCGAAGGGCTGGTTCAGCGCGTCAGGCGACGGGAACGTGTAGGACGTGTTGACCGGGTCGAACGTGTAGCCGCTCGTCGGGGTCGTCTCGCCGTAGCCCAGATATCCCAGGATGCCGTCGTAGGGCGTTCCGCAACCGTCCTCGCCACCCAGGTAGGCGCCGAGATACTGGTCGCCGTTCCATGCGACGGAGTCCGTCTGGCTGCCGTGCTGATTGTCGATGTCCACGCAGACGCCGTGGCCGTTACCTGGCGTTGGGTTC
>CALFMR010000041.1 GCA_937880585.1 uncultured Acidobacteriota bacterium | reverse complement strand
ACTCCGGGATCATGGGCGGAACGCCCGTGTTCGCCGGCACCAGGGTTCCCTTTCAGCCCCTGTTGGACTACCTCGAAGCGGGTGACCCGCTATCAGCGTTTCTCGAAGATTTTCCTACGGTGAGCCGCGAGCAGGCGATTGCGGCGCTCGAACAGGCCAAGGACGCGTTGCTTCGTCGCGGCCCCTTCAAAACTGCGGCCCGTGTTCGCGCCTCGCGCCCCACAAGGCGCGCACCACGACCTCGTCATCGTCGAACGTGTAGTAAAGGTGACAGGTCAGCTTCGGGAGATAAAAACGCCTGAGGTGGAGAATCGGCGCGTAGTCGTAGGGCGTGCCTAATCCTGGCATGAGCGCGAGAAGCTGCAGGGCATCTTCGATCTCGCTTGCAAACAGTTCCTGGTCGTCACGATTTGTCAGCCACCAGGCGTGCGCATCCTTCACGTGGCGGTCGGCCGTCTCGGTGAAACGGACTCGCCGTTCGTTCACCGGCCGCGCAGTGCCTTCCCAACGTCTGCGGCGTCGACCAGTCGGTTGGCGGCCACGTCGGCCTCGGACTGGGCCAGTGCCCTGTGCAGGGCGGCGCGATCCGCGTCGTCGAGCCAGTCGCCGGGATCGAGTGGCAGCAGTTCGACTTCGGTACCGTCGGGCAGCGTCGTGGGTTCGTCCACGACGAGCCGCCCGGAACGGACGGTGGCTTTGACGGTCATGCGCTCAGCCTAGCATCGCGTTCGTGGCCCAACAAGCGCGTCCTCAGTCATGTGGGACGTCCCGTCGACCGAGTATCGCCTGTCCGCTCATCTCACCTTGCGGACCACGGCCGCTGGTGGCATTCTGCCGCTGGCGCGACGGGCGGCTTCCATCTTCCGAGGCGCGGCGGCTGTTCGTTGAATGGCCGCGCGGGTAATCCATGCAGCTTTCACGTCGTGAGTATCTGACCCTCTGTGGTGGCGCCGCGGCGGCCGCGGCGGCGGGCTTCGGTCCATTGGCACGGCCGCTGTTCGCCCAGGCCGCGTCGGCCGACGACCGGCGCATGGGGTGGTGGCGCGAGGCGCGGTTCGGCATCTTCATGCACTGGGGGCTCTACTCGGTGCTCGCGGGCTCGTGGCAGGGACAACGGTCGCCGAAGGCGAACGGCGAGTGGATCATGAACGACCTGAAGATCCCGCTCACCGATTACGAACAGCTCGTCCATCGCTTCAACCCTGTCCGCTACGATCCGCAGGCGTGGGCCGCGGCCGTGGCGGGTGCGGGTGCGAAGTATCTCGTCATCACGTCGAAGCATCACGAAGGCTTCGCGTTGTGGGATTCGGCCGTGAGCGACTATGACATCGCGGCCACGCCGTACCGTCGCGACCTGCTCGGTCCGCTCGCGTCCGCCTGCGGCGGAGCCGGCGTCCGCTTCTGCACGTACCATTCGATCCTCGACTGGCATCATCCCGACTACCTGCCACGCCGCGCGTGGGATACACGGCCAGCCTCGTCGGCGAACTTCGATCGCTACGTCACCTATCTCAAAGCGCAGCTCCGCGAGATCGTCTCGCGCTACGACCCGGGCGTCCTCTGGTTCGACGGTGAGTGGGAAGACACGTGGACGCACGAGCGCGGCGTCGATTTGTACAACTACGTGCGCGGACTGAAGCCGGACATCATCATCAACAACCGCGTCGACAAGGGCCGCCAAGGCATGCAGGGACTGAACCGCGAAGGCCAGTTCAAGGGCGACTTCGGCACGCCGGAGCAGCAGATTCCCGCGACCGGCCTCCCGGGCGTCGACTGGGAATCGTGCATGACGATGAACGACACGTGGGGGTATCGGAGCGACGACGACCACTGGAATTCGGCCGAGACGCTCATCCGTAACCTCGTCGACATCGCGAGCAAGGGCGGCAACTTCCTGTTGAACGTCGGCCCGACGGCCGAAGGACTGATCCCGCAGCCGAGCCTCGATCGACTCGCGGCGATGGGCCGATGGATGGACGTGAACGGCGACGCGATTCACGGCACGACGGCGAGTCCCATCGGCCGCCCCGCGTGGGGCCGCGTGACGTCGAAGCCGGGCACGCTGTTCCTGCACGTCTTCGACTGGCCGACGGATGGCACACTGCGCGTGCCGGTCGCCAATCGCGTCACGCGCGCGCGACTGCTGGCGAACGCGGGGCAGACGCTCGCAATCGACGCGTCGAGTGCCGGCGTGACGGTGCACGTGCCCGCGACCGCGCCGGATCCCATCGCAAGCGTCATCGCGCTCGACATTGCCCCTGAGCCTGAAGGCTCAGGGCTCCACGGAAGTACGAAAAACTAGATGACACCGCGAGCCCCCGAGCGTCGCGAGGGTGGCGAAGCGCGTAGCGCTGGGGGTGGGGCCCCAGCGCACTGCAAAGAAGATGACACGCGCACGTCTGTGGAGCCCTGGGCCTTCAGGCCCAGGGTGAACGGCGCGTCTTCTATATCTGCTATATCTGCGAATACGCCGTCGGCCGCAGGAACAGGTTCGTGATGTTGAAGACGATCTCCGGGTCCGTGTATCCGGGCGTCGTCGACAGTTTCCGCCACTCGGGATCGGACCCGAACGCGGCCCACTGCTTGTCGTGCGCGGCCATGTCCTCGTAGACGAGCATGTAGGTCAGGTTCGGCATATCGCTGCCAGCGAGCTTCTGACCGAAGAACACGGGCTCGAGGCCGGCGCGATGGAAAATGG
This sequence comes from uncultured Acidobacteriota bacterium, assembly GCA_937880585.1. GTDB lineage: Bacteria > Acidobacteriota > Vicinamibacteria > Vicinamibacterales > SCN-69-37 > CALFMR01. Next base: position 879 of record CALFMR010000041.1, on the reverse strand, counting down.
CCATCTCGCCCGTGTTGAACATCTCGATCTTCTTCAACGCGGCGCGTTCGCTGTGGCTCTCGTAGGTGCGCAGCTCGAAGATGCGCCGGCCCTTCCCGGCTTCGCCGCCGCCGAACGGCAGGTGCAGCGTCGGCTGTCCCGTGAACGCGCGCATCAACCACGTGTCGACGCGCACGAAGACCGGGTCCGTCGCGGGCGCATTCAGATACGCGGCGCCGGCGCGTTGGTACTCGGCGTCGGCCGCGAGGCGATCGCCGAGCGTGGCGAACGTATCGAGCGTCTTGTGCACGATGAGCACGTGGAGCGTGGGGCTCTCCGGACCGATCATCACGTTGAACACGCCGACCGGACCGGCGCCCGCGCGCGTGATGGCGGGGATCTCGGCGTCGCGCAGATGCGCGTCCATCAGCGCCTGCTTCGGCCCGCGCCGCAGGTGATACCGCCTCAGCTCGTAGTACTCACGTGCCGGCTCCGCGCCAGCGCCGACCGCTCCGCTTTGCATGAGCGTCTCCGTCAGTCGATCCTTCGCGCGCTGCAGGCGCGCCGCGCTCAGGGCCGACCCGGCCAGCACGGTGCCACCGGCGGCGAGGGTGCCCGACACGAATTCCCGTCGATTCATGATGCGGACTCTAGCACGCGCGAGTGGGTGTAGAATCCGGCGTTCCTGGAGCCTGTCTGTTGATGCCGTGGCGCGTGTCCACCGGTGTGATGGCGGCGGTCGTGGCGGCGCTCGTGCTGTCACCGCCGGTCGATGCTGGCGCGCGCGCGGGCGCCGCGCAAACGGCGACCGAGTGGCTGACCCGCTACGGCTCGGGCGATCAGGGCTCCGTCATCGCCGCGATCGGACAGACGACGCACGTCGCGCGCATTACCGCGGCG
>CALFMR010000040.1 GCA_937880585.1 uncultured Acidobacteriota bacterium | reverse complement strand
CGGACGCATCCCCGGCGGCTTCTTCAAGCGCGAGGGCAAACCGGCGGAGAAAGAAGTGCTGACGAGCCGGCTCATCGACCGGCCCATCCGTCCGCTCTTCCCCGAGGGCTGGCACTACGAGACGCAGATCGTCGCGCTCCTCATCTCGGCCGATCGCGACAACGACGCCGACGTGCTGGCGATCACGGGCGCCTCGGCCGCGCTGTCGCTCTCGTCGGTGCCGTTCACCCGCACGATTGCCGGCGTCCGCGTGGGGCTCATCGACGGCGCCTACCTCATCAACCCGACGTTCACCGAGCGCCGAAAGAGCAAGATCGACCTCATCGTCGCCGGCAGCCGCGACGCCATCGTGATGGTGGAAGCGGGCGCGAAGGAAGCGACCGAGGAAGAGATGATCGGCGCGCTCGACGCCGCGCACCAGGCCATCCGGCAGATCGTCGCCGAGATCGACGCGCTCAAGCAGGCGGTCGGCAAGGCGAAGAAGACCGTCGAGGCGAAGACCGTCGACGCCGGCATCGCGCGCGACGTCGAGGCCAAGGCCTACGGGCCGCTCGCCGACGCGATGCGCCTCAAGGACAAGCTCGAGAACTACAGCCGTGTCGACGCGGTCCTCCCCGATCTCCTGGCCGGCATCCCGGAGGAGGACGCCGACCGCCGGCGCGCCGCCAAGACCGTCTTCAAGGGCCTCAAAGAGAAGGTCATGCGCGACGAGATCCTCGAGCGCGGCCAGCGGCTCGACGGCCGGCGCTTCGACGAGATCCGTCCGATCTGGATCGAGACGGGCGTGCTGCCCCGCGTCCATGGCTCGGCCGTGTTCACGCGCGGCGAGACGCAGGCGCTCGTCAGCGCCACGCTCGGCACCGAGGACGACGCGCAGAAGATCGAGCTCGTCGACGGCGAGAGCTACAAGCGGTTCATGCTGCACTACAACTTCCCGCCGTTCTCGGTTGGTGAAGTGCAGTTCCTGCGCGGCCCGGGCCGCCGCGAGATCGGACACGGCGCGCTGGCCGAACGCGCGCTGACCCCGCTCATCCCCTCTGACACCGAGTTCCCCTACACGGTCCGCGTCGTCTCCGACATCCTCGAATCCAACGGGTCGTCGTCGATGGCGTCGGTCTGCGGCGGGTCGCTCGCGTTGATGGATGCCGGCGTGCCGCTGCGCGCGCCGGTGGCCGGCGTCGCGATGGGTCTCGTCATGGACGAGGCGTCGGGCAAGTGGGCCGTGCTCAGCGACATCGCCGGAGCCGAGGACCACTACGGCGACATGGACTTCAAGGTCACCGGCACGCGCACGGGCATCACCGCGCTGCAGATGGACATCAAGGTGTCGGGCATCACGCTCGACATCATGCGCAAGGCGCTCGACCAAGCGAAGCAGGGCCGCTTCGAGATCCTCGACACGATGGCGGCCGTCCTCGACGCGCCACGGCCCGACATCTCGAACTACGCGCCTCGCATCGTGACGATCCGCATCCCGACCGAGAAGATTCGCGACGTCATCGGACCGGGCGGCAAGACCATCCGCGGCATCATCGAGAAGACGGGCGTGAAGATCGACGTCGAAGACGACGGGCGCGTGAACGTGGCGTCGAGCGACGAAGCCGCGGCGAGCAAGGCGCTCGCGATCATCAAGGAGCTCACGGCGACGCCCGAGCTGGACGCCACCTACATGGGCCGTGTGGAGCGCATCACCGATTTCGGCGCCTTCATCGAGATCATGCCCGGCGTCGACGGCCTGCTGCACGTCTCCGAGATTGCGAACTACCGCGTCAAGGACGTCCGCGACGAGCTGAAAGAGGGCGAGCAGGTGATGGTCAAGGTGATCAACATCGACCCGTCCGGCAAGGTGCGCCTCAGCCGCAAGGTCCTGCTCGCGCCAGACGAGGGCACGTCACCACGCGATCCGCGTCCGGTCCACGACGCGCCCGACGGCGACGGCCCGCGCGACCACGGTCATCGTGGGCCGCGCAGCGACCGCGGTGGCCGCCCGCCCCGCCGTCACTGAACTGCTACAATCCAGTCGTCCCCAGCCGCGCGCCGGTCATGCCCCGGCGCGCGGGGTTCTATCTCATTCGTCCCGCGCGATCGGACGATAAGATGGGCGGACGTTCGTGGCATGCGGCACCTCCCCCGGCCGAGGCACCACGTACTACGTCTCAGTGTGAGGAGGGTCCCGTGTCGAAGCGCGTGCACCGCACCGAGTCCCGTCCCATCTTCCTGGCGATCGCCGCGGCGCTGGCCGCGGTCACGGTCGCCGGCGTCGTGCTGATCGCTCAGGCCCGCCGTGATTTCACGGTCGTCGCTCGCAAGTATGCGTTCGCAGTCACCGGCTCGAACACCGCCGAGATCCACGTTCAGCAGAACGACCTCGTGCACGTGACGTTCTCGACCGAGGACATCCCGCACAGTTTCACGATCAACGAGTACCGCATCATGCGGCGCGCCGAGCCGGGCAAACCCGTCTCGTTCGACTTCCGCGCCGACCGGCCCGGCCGTTTCCGTTTCTACTGCAGCCTGACGATCGACGAGAAGTGCAAGGACATGCAGGGCTTCCTCGTCGTCGATCCCGCGAAATGACGTACCGCCGGATCGCGCCGTCTAGCGGGCGACGAGGGAGTCGGCGTCCGAGGCCGGCTGGCGCGTCATTGACCGGCGGTACGTTTCGGCGAGCGCGAGTCGATCGGCGATTGGCGGATGGCGATGGTAGAGCCACCGCGTGACGAGCGACGGCCGATCTTCGACGAGATGACGCGCGCTGAGGCGGCGGATCGCCGTGCCGAAGGCTTCGACGTGGCCCGTCGACTCGAGCGCGAAGCGATCGGCGCGCCGCTCCTGGCGGCGCGACTGGCCGTGGCGAATGGGCGTCGCCGCCAGCCAGACGAGTCCGGCGACGAGCGCCAGCGCCGGCAGCCGCGCGAGAAATACGGCCCCTGACGCGCCGCCGATGGGCAGGCCCGCCACGCGAAGCATCAGATCCGCCGCGCCGCACGCACACGTCCACAACGCCGCATCGAGCGCCAGCGTCCACCAGACGTCGCGATAGACGTGGTGCGCCAGCTCGTGCGCGACGACGACCGTGATCTCGTCGTCGGCCCACGTGCGAGCGATCTCGGCCGAGAGCACGACACGCCGTTCGCGTCCAGCACCGAGCACCATCGCGGAGGCGCGCGCGGGATCAGGCGCCGCCCATTCGTCGATGCCCCTGAGCGGGACGCCCGACGTCGCAGCCAGCGCTTCGAGCTGCGCCGCGAGCTCGCGACGCGCGAGCGGCCGCACGCCCGCAACGCGCGCGAACACGACTGGCCCAACACGTACCGCCACCGCCGCGGCCACGGCCATGCCGGCCCCGGCAAGCGTCCACCACCACGCGCCCACGAGCGCGGCAGCGCCGGCGGCAATCGCGGCCGCGCCAACTATCAGCGGCAGCACGAGAAGAGTGCCCTGCAACTCGGCGGCGATCACGTCCTCGACGGTTGCCCGCGGCTGACCGTAGGCACGCTCGACCTTGACCGCGAGATAGATGAGGGCCGGCAGCGACGCGACCTCACACGCGACGGCTACGAGCACCACGACGCCGACAAGCGCCCCACTCGCGGCGAGCGGCGCCGGCCATGCGCGCACGACGCGCTCGGACAGGCCAGCGATCCAGCCAGCGGCCGGCGTCAGCGCGACGACCGCGAGCATCGCAGCCGTCGACAGAACGCTCGCGGAGTGCCCACGGCGCCGGAGGCGCTGGTAGCGCGCGGCCTTCGACTCGTTCATCGCCGAGTCTGACCCCGACGTCGATGCCGGCGTGCGGCCATCGGAGCGTCCGTCCGTCAGTTGAGCTGGATCGAGATGAGTTTCGACACGCCCGGCTCCTCCATGGTGACGCCGTACAGACGCTTGGCGATCTCCATGGTCTTGCGGTTGTGCGTGATGAGGATGAACTGCGTATGCGCCTGCATGCCTTCGAGCATCTCGACGAACCGCCCGATGTTCGCGTCGTCGAGCGGCGCGTCGATCTCGTCGAGCAGGCAGAACGGACTCGGCCGGTACTTGAAGATGGCGAACATCAGCGCCATCGCCGTGAGTGCCTTCTCGCCACCCGACAGGAGCTGCACGTTCTGCAGGCGCTTGCCCGGCGGCTGGGCGACGATGTCGATGCCGCTCTCGGCCTCGTTCTCCTGATCGATCAGCGTGAGCCCGGCGCGGCCGCCGCCGAAGATCGTCGTGAACGTCTGCTCGAAGTGACGATTGATGACTTCGAACGCCTCCGCGAACCGCTCGCGCGTCGTCTTGTCGATCTTGCGAATGGCCTCGCCGGTCTGCGCAATCGAGTCGAGCAGATCCTGACGCTGCGTCGTGAGAAACGCGTGGCGCGTCTCGAGCTCGTCGAACTGCTCGATGGCCATCATGTTCACCGGCCCGAGCCGATCGATCTTGCCGCGCAGCCACGCGATGACCTCTTCGGGTGTCGCGGTCGGTTCGCCGGATCCCGCCGAGGGACCATCGTCGACGGCCACCGCGACCGCCGCGTCTTGCGCCTCGGCGTCGATACTGTCGCCTGCCGCGACTGCCGTCGCGGTGCTGGAGTCGCCCGACTCGGCGTCTTCGTCGTCCTCGACGTCGGCCGCCGCGCTGGCGCCGCGCATGCGAGGCGGCGTCAGACCGCCCGATGCGTCGAGTGCCGCCACGGCCGCGACGACCTCGTCGAGCGGCGCGCCGACGGCTTCGACCGCCGTCTCGCGCAGGTGCGTGAGATCCGCGTTGGCGCGCGCGAGCGACACGTCGAGATCGGCGACGACGGCGCGGGCCGCGTCGTGGGTGTGACGGGCGGCGCGAATCTCCTGGTCGCGTGCGGAGAACTCGGTGCGCAGGCTGCCGACGCGTTCGTCGCGTTCGCGGATCTCGACCTTCAGCGTTTCGAGCGACCTGATGTTCTCGTCGAGCCGGCGTTCGGTCTCGACGAGCGATGCCGACAGATCCGTACGCCGCGTCTCGGTCCGCTGAATCTCGGCCGTGCGCGCCGCGATACGCGCCTCGAGCTCGCGCGCGGCGTCGTCGAGGCGCGCGACCTCGGTGTCGAGCGCGGCAACGCGCTCGACGAGCGCGGCCTGCTCGGTGCGACTCTCGGTCACCAGACGCAGCCGCGCTTCGGCTTCTCCACGCGCGGCCTGCAAGCGCGCGAACACCTGGTCCAGGCTCCCCTGCGCGTCGCGCTGCTGCGCTTCGTGCGTCTCGATGGCCGCGGCCGCTTCATCGCCGCGGGCGGCCGCGGCCGTCCGCTCTTCTTCGGCTCGCGCGCGTTCGGTGGCGACGACCTCGAGCCGGCGTGTGACGCGGACGCGATCGTCGCCCGCGCGCGTCGCCTGCGCCTCGAGCGCGACCAGACGCTTTTCGTGCTCGTGCTGCTCGGTCCCCATCGCGGCCAGCGCGACCGCGCCGGCCGCGATGGCCGCGTCCAGGTCCGCGAGGGTCGCCGTCATGCCGGCGACCTCGCCAGATCCCGCCTTCACCCGCTCGCCGAGCGCCTCGACTTCCGCGCGCGTTTCGAGAATGCCGCGCGCATCGCGCCGCGATCCGCCCTCGACGAGCCCAAGCCCGCGGAAGACCTCGCCCTGCCGCGTGACGACGGGCACTGACGCCGTGGCGGCAATCGCACGCGCGTCGGCAACCGACTCGACGACGAGCGCGCGGCCAAGCAGACGACTGACGACCGCTGCGTGCGGGCCGACGGCCCGCACGACATCAGCGAGTGCACGAGCGCCAGGCGGCACGACGAGCGGCGCGTCGGCGGGTGCGTCAGCCGCATCTTCGAGGACGACGAAACCACAGCGGCCGGCATCTCGTTCGGCCAGCCGCGCGAGCGCCGCCGTGACGTCGTCGAGACGATCGACGAGGACGTGCTGGAGGAGGTCGCCGGCGAGCGCCTCGACGGCGCGCTCGTACGAGCGCTCGACGATCAAGTGATCAGCGAGCGCGCCCCGCTGGCCGATGCCGCTCGCGGCATCGGCCAGGAGCAGCCGCGCGGCGTCGCCGAACGTCGCGCGGCTCGCCTCGACCTGCTCGAGCGAGCGCAGGCGCGCTTCGTCGCCGGCGAGCGCCCGCTGGCGCTCGCCGAGCGTGCGCGCGAGCGCCTCGCGCTCGGCGCGGCGGGCGGCCGACTCTGAGTCGGCCGCCCGCCGCCGGGCACCAATCTCGTCGATGGCCTGGCGCAGATCGGCCAGGGCGGCCGTCGCCTCGGCGTGCTGCGCCGAGGCGCGGTCGACGTCGGCGCCGAGCTCGCGCGCCTCGATCTCGAGACGCGCGAGCTCGGCTGACACGCGGTCGCGGGCCGCGGCCGCGTGGTCGCGCGACTGCCGCAGCGCGGCGAGCGTCGTCGCCGCCGAAAGGACGGCGGCGCGCGTCGCGTCCGACTCGCGCTCGACGCCTTGCACGGCGTCGAGCGCCTCGCGGTAATCAGCTTCACGCGCGGCGACGCGGCGGCCCGCGTCGCCGAGCGTCTCGCGCGCGGCGCGCGCGGCCTCGGCCTGCGCGCGGCGCGTCTCGGCCGCCGGGCCACGGCGCGCCGAGAGCGCATCGACTTCGGCGGCCATCGCCTCGCCCTGACGCGCGAGGTCCTGCATTTGCTGCCGATCGAACTGGATCTGCTGCTGGCCGCGGCCAATCTCGAGATCGAGCGCGTGCGCGCGCTCGCGCGAGGCCGTCGACGCGGCTTCCGCCTCGGCGAGCCCGAGGCGCATGGCCTCGATCGCGGTTTCGAGCTCGGCCACGTGCGCGGCCGCCGCGGCCTCGCGCGCGCGGCCGTCGGCCAGTCGCGCTTCGACGCTGGCGAGCTCGCGCGACAGCGCGTCGTGGCGCCGCGCAATCTGCACGCGCTCCCACGCGCGCAGCTCTTCGCGCAGCCGCTTGTAGCGCTGCGCGCGCGCCGCCTGCCGCCGCAGCGCACCGCGCTGCTTTTCCACCTCGAAGATGATGTCGTCGACGCGCGTGAGGTTCTGCTGCGCGGCCTCGAGCTTCAGCTCGGCCGACCGCCGCCGCGACTTGTACTTCGTCACGCCAGCGGCTTCCTCGATCAGCATGCGCCGCTCGGCGGGCCGCGACGAGAGGATCTGGCCGATCTTTCCCTGCTCGATGACGGCGTACGCTTTGACGCCCAGTCCCGAGTCCATCAGGAGATCGTGCACGTCGCGCAGCCGGCACACTTCGCCGTCGATGAGGTACTCGCTCTCGCCCGATCGATACAGCCGGCGGCCAATCTCGACGTTGCGCGTGATGAGCGGTCCGGGCGGCGCTTCGGGACCGTCGCCGCCGTGCAGCACGGCCTGCGCGACGTCGGCGAGCTTCAGGCGCACCTCGGCGGTCGCCGTCGGCTTGCGCGCGTCGCTGCCGTTGAAGATCACGTCTTCCATGCGCTCGCCGCGAAGGCTCTTGGCGCTCTGCTCGCCGAGCACCCACGTGATCGCGTCGACGACGTTGCTCTTGCCGCAGCCGTTCGGCCCGACGATGGCCGTCACGCCGTCGTCGAAGCCCAGCTCGGCGCGGTCAGGAAAGCTCTTGAATCCAGCGATGTGCAGCCTGGAAAGTCGCATGAATGGCGTTGAGGGGACGCGGCTTGGCGGCCTCGACCTCGCCGGGCGGGCGTCCCCAGCCGCCGGCGCCGCCCGGGAGGGCGAATGACGGCGCCAGTCTAACAAGCACCATTTGGCGGGGCAAGCGAAAACCCCGCCCCAAGATGTTGGGCGCGCGTTATCCCTGCGGTGGAAGCGCGAGCAGCTGCCGGGCCTGGCCGAAGTCGTGGAGCGCGGCCTGGATCTGCGGGTCGACGGCCGAGACGTAGTGCCAGGCTTCCTCGACGCCGAACAGGTCGACGTCGACCTCGAAGTGGATCATCGCCTTGATGAACGTCCGATCCGCCTGGAACGCCGCTTCGTCGATGCGGACGCCGGAGCTCTGGAGGTACTCGTGGAACTCGTCGACCATGGCATCGGTGAGCGTCCAGCCCGCCGCGACCTTGTGCGTGGCGGCCGAGCGCGAGCCGGGCCGCTCGTCGCCCTCCTTCGTGAACCGCTCGGCGAAGCCGACGAACATGCCGCGGCTCGCAATCAGGCGCGAGAACCGCGACGGATCGAAGCCCTGCATGTCGCCCGGCACGAAGTGATCCGGCTCGATGCCGCCGCCGCCGTAGACCTTGCGGCCGCCGTCGGTGTACTTGAGCTCGGACGGATCGTGCGGATGCTCACCGGTCTGATCGCGCAGCACGTAGGTCTGATAGTCGTCGAAGGTCGCGTCCCACGGCCGCTGGATCATGCGGCCGCTCGGCGTGTAGTAGCGGCCTGTCGTGAGCGCGAGGCCGGCGCCGTCGGTGATCGGGTACACCGACTGCACGAGCGCCTTGCCAAACGTCGTCTCGCCGACGATGAAACCGCGGTCGTGATCCTGCATCGCTCCGGTGACGATCTCCGACGCGCTCGCGCTGCGGCGGTTGACGAGCACGATGAGCGGCACGTCGGTGACCGGTCCGGTCTGGCGCACGCGATAGTCTTCGTCCGAGTTGGGAATCCGCCCGCGCGTGTAGACGACCATCTGGCCACGTTTGAGGAAGTGGCTGGCGACGGCGATCGCCTGGTCGAGCGGTCCGCCCGGGTTTTCGCGCAGGTCGAGGATGAGGCGCTGCAAGCCCGCTTTCTGCAGCTTCGCGATGGCCGCGTCGAGCTCGTCGCTCGTCGTCTCGGAGAACTCCTGGATGCGGACGTAGCCGGTGCCAGGCTCGATCATGAACGAGGTCGGCACGCTCGGCATCGTGATCTCGTCGCGCGCGACCGTGAGCGGGATGAGCTGCTCGAGACCGGGGCGACGGATGCTGATGTTGACCGTCGTGCCCTTCGGCCCTTTCACCTTCTTGACGACGTCCTCGGTCGTCCAGCCCTTGGCGTCTTCGCCCTCGACCTTGGCGATGATGTCGCCGCGCCGGATGCCGGCCTTGTAGGCGGGCGACCCTTCGAACAGTGACTCGACGGTGACATCGTCGCCGACGCGCATGATGCGGATGCCGATGCCGTAGTACCGGCCTTCCTGCCGCTCCTGCATCGCCGCGAATTCCTGCGGCGTGAAGAAGCTCGAGTGCGGGTCGAGCGTGCGCAGCATGCCGTCGATCGAGTCGTAGACGAGCGCCTCGGTGCCGCAGACGGCCGGCGTCGCGCATCGCTTGTCGAGCGGCTCGACGTACTGCTGCTCGATGGCGGCGAGCGCCGCCGTGTAGATGCGATAGCGCGCGTCAGCGCGGTCCTGCATGCGAGCGGTCGTCGTGCCGCAGACGATCCCGATCGCCGTGGCCAGCACGGCCACGACGGCGGCCGACGGCACGCGCGAAGTCCCCGTCCCCTTCATCGATGCCTCACGCTTCTTTCGATTCTTTCGGCGTCTTCTTGCCGAACAGCCAGGCCACGCCGATGCTGATGACGTAGAGCACGAGCATGGGCGCGGCGAAGACGGTCTGCGTCACGACGTCCTGCGACGGCGTGACGACGGCCGCGATGATGAAGATCGCGAGCACCGCGTACTTGATGTGCTTCAGCAGGAACCGCGCATTGACGATGCCGAACCTCGCCAGGAAGAAGACGACCATCGGCATCTGGAACACGAGGCCCGTGCCGAGCAGCGTGTAGACGTAGAAGGCGAACGTGTCGTCGAGCGTGGCCAGGAACTTGACGTTCTCGATCTGATAGCTGGCGAAGAACTGCCACATCATCGGGAACGCCACGAAGTGCGCGAACGCGGCGCCCGCGAAGAACAGGAGCGACGAGCAGATCACGAACGGAACGACGACGCGCTTCTCTTTCTTGTAGAGGCCGGGCGCGACGAACAGCCAGAGCTGGCAGAAGATGAATGGCGCGGCCACGATGAGCGCGGCCACGCCCGACACCTTCAGGCTGAACATGAAGCCGGAGGTCGGCGCGCTGTAGATGAGCGACCCGCCGTTCGACTGGAAGTACGACGTCAGGTACCGGAACATCGGCTCCCAGAACCAGAACGTCACCGCGAAGCACCCGGCGAGCGCCCAGATCGAATAGATCAACCGGCGGCGCAGCTCGTCCAGGTGCTCGAGGAAGCTCATCCTCGCCTGGCCGTCGACCTCGCTGTCGGTGGCGTCGAATTCGTCGTCGGCCGCGAACTCAGGAGACCGTGTCGTCATGGCGGCCCGATCGGAGGGGCGTGAAACACACGCTAGGCGTGATCGGCACTACGCGCGACCGTGTCATCGGCGAGCGACGGAGCGGCCGGTGTCGCGGCCTCGGCCGCGGCGGTGGTCGTCACGGCCGGCGGCGTGAGGACGGCCGCCTTCCGCTCTTCATTCTTGATTTCGTCGTCGAGCGTGCTCCGCAGCTCGTTCGACGCGCGCTTGAATTCCGCCAGGCTCTTGCCCAGCGACCGGCCCAGTTCGGGCAGCTTGCGAGGACCAAAGACGATCAATGCGACGATGAAAATGACAATGAGTTCGGGAACGCCAAGAGGACCCATGAGCCGCTCCTTACACGCTGACTGGAAAACCAGTATACCGTGTCCCGCCTGCGGTCGCCGCGCGGATCACTGTGGGAAAAAGACGCGAACTCCTCTGTTTGCGTTGACTTGACCTGGATCGATTACTACCATGGCTGACGGGGCCTGTTGTGGGGCCCGGATGTTGCATCCACCGGCCACGGTGGGTTCGCACCACCTCTCAAGGATTGGATACCTACATGAAGAGACTGGTTGGAGTTGGCGTTTTGGGCGCAGTCGCCCTCACCCTTTCGACGACGGTCTTCGCACAAGAGACAGGGACGCCCCCCCAGCCGTCCTCCACGCCCGCCGCGACCGACGAGGCGGCCACACGCTCGGCGACGACGACCGTCTCGGGCACGACCGGCATCTGGTTCGTGCCGACCGCCGAAGTGCTCCCGGCCAAGAAATGGTCGGTGTCCTTCTACCGCACCAACATCGACGACGGGCAAGGTTTCACTGACATCTCGTCGTTTCCCGCGACCTTTGCCGTGGGCGTCGCCAACCGCGCCGAAATCTTCGGCAGTTGGGCGCTCGTCACCCGTATCGATCGCGACACGCGTCCGCTCTTTTTCGAACCGGCCGATGACACCGGCGGCGTCGGCGGCGGACTCGTCGTCGACTACCCGCTCGTGCGCGGACCGTGGACCGGCAACAAGCTCGGCGACCTGACCGTTGGCGGCAAGGTCAACGTGTACGGCGTCGGCGGTCCGGTGGGCGTGGCCGTTCGGGCCATGGCGAAGTTGCCCACGGGCGACGACGACGCGGGCGTCTCGACCGGCAAGACGGACTTCCAGGTCGACGGCATCGTGTCCGGCTACACGCCATTCGCCGAGCTCTCGGGCTACGGCGGCGTGATCGTCCGCGGCAATCCCGAAGGGTACGACCTGACGAACGGCCTGCGTTGGGGCGTCGGCGCCTCGTTCCCGCAGCGCTACAGCCTCGGGCTGCACATCACGGCCGAACTGTTCGGCGAGCAATACTTCGACAACGAGATCACGGCGCCCGCCGGTCTGGTTGGCGTGGATGGCTCGCTCGTGCCGGTGACGACGCGCATCAAGAATCCGGTGGTCGCCTCGCTCGGCCTGACGTGGACGGCGCCGAACGGGTTCGTCATCGGTGGCGCGGGAAGCTGGCACGTCAACATGGACAACCGCGAGACGGTTGGCTTCCCGAACACGCCGAAGGACGACCAGCGCCTGCAGATCCGCATCGGCTTCCACCCTGGTGTCAGACGCGGTCCGGCGCGAGAAGAGATGGCGCAGACGCCGCCTCCGCCCGCGCCAGCGCCTGCTACCGAGCCCGCGCCGAACCGTCCGCCGACCGTTCGCGCGACGTGCGATCCCTGCACGGTCGAAATCGGCAAGACGGCCACCGTCACCGCCGACGCGCAGGATCCGGATGGCGATCCGCTGACCTATCAGTGGACCGCGCCGGCCGGCACGCTGACGAGTCCGACGAGCCGGCAGACGCCGTGGACCGCGCCGCAGCAGGAAGGGCCCGTGCCCTTCACCGTGACGGTCAACGATGGCAAGGGTGGCACGGCCAGCGCCAATGTCACGATCCAGGTCATCCGACCGGTGCAGAAGCAGTACACGTTCGAAGACGTGCACTTCGAGTTCGACCGCTACACGCTGCGGCCGGACGCGCTGCAGATCCTCGACGGCGCCGTGACCGCGATGCAGGAAGACGCCACGCTACGGCTGACGATCGAAGGTCACACCTGCAACATCGGCACGGCCGAGTACAACCTGGCGCTCGGTGAACGCCGCGCCACGGCTGTCCGCGACTACCTGGTGAGCCGCGGCATCGCCGCTGACCGTCTCACGACGGTGAGCTATGGTGAGGAGCGGCCGAAGTACGACAACTCGCGCGAAGAGACGCGCCGGCTGAACCGCCGCGCGGCACTCGTCGTGACCTTGCAGTAGCAACCGGGAACCTGGAATGAAAAGGCCCGGGCGTTCCCCCTGGAACGCCCGGGCCTTTTGTTCGTTGCCGTGGAGCCCCGACCCTTCAGGGTCGGGGGGAACCTGGAACCCGCGACTCGTGCCCCTGGGCCTGAAGGCCCAGGGCTCCGCAGATCAGTCCTTCGCGATCTTCGCGTCTTCGCGTGAGGCCTTCTCCGCGAAGGCGCGCACCGCCGCGACCAGTTCGGAGGGCGGCTCTTTCCAGACGTACTTCGTCCGCCGATCGCGCAGTTCCACGACGCCGTCCTTCAGTCCCTTCGCGCCGACGACGACGCGCAGGGGCATACCGAGCAGGTCGGCGTCCTTGAACTTCACGCCAGGACTGAGGCCCGGGCGATCGTCGCGTAGCACATCGAAGCCGGCGGCCTCGAGCGCGCGCTCGGCTTCGGCCGCGGCGTCCGCGATGTCCGCTTTGCCGCCGTCGAGGCTGAGCACATGGACGTGGAAGGGCGCGACGGCCCACGGCCAGATGATGCCGTCCTCGTCGTAGTTCTGTTCGAGGACCGCGGCAATCGTGCGCGTGATGCCGATGCCATAGCAGCCCATGATCATCGGCTGCTCCTGGCCCGCCTCGTCGAGGAAGACGCAGGCCATCGGCTTCGAGTACTTCGTGCCGAGTTTGAAGACCTGGCCGACCTCGATGCCGCGAAATGCCTGGTAGGTCCCGACGCCGCAGCGTACGCACGCGTCGCCCTCGCGCGCGAGGCGGAGATCGAAAAATCCCGCGAGCGTTGGCAGGTCGCGATCCGGCTTGAAACCGAAGTGATGCGCACCGTCGCGGTTGCCGCCGCACGTCAGGTTGTGCGCGCCTTCGAGACTCGCATCCACGTAGATCGGCAGATCGAGACCAATCGGCCCGATGAAACCGGACCGCGCACCGGCCATTCGCTCGGCTTCCTCGATGGGCATGAGGTCGAGGCCGTCGGCTTCGAGCACGGCGCGGATCTTCGCCGGGTTCGGTTCGTGATCGGCGCGCAAGACAACGACGGCGTCCCACGTCCGATCGCCACGAGTCGCGCGGTAGACGTAACACTTCGTCGCGTGATCGAGCGGCAGGCCATCGGGATGATCGGCGTCGCGAAACGCACGGACTTGCGCCTCGGTCGCGACAATGCCCGGCGTCTGGAAGTGCTCACGCTGGAGCGGCAGCACGGGCTCGTCCGCGTAGGGGTATGGCAGTTTGGGTGCGGCGGTCTTCTCGACGTTGGACGTGTACTCGCACGCGTCGCAACTGAGGATGGCGTCTTCCCCGCTGCCGGCGAGGACGTGGAACTCGTGCGTGAAGCTGCCCCCGATGGCGCCGCTGTCGGCTTCAACGGGCCGGAAGTGCACACCGAGCCGCCGGAAGATGCGCGAGTAGGCCTCGAACATCTGCCAGTACCCGCGGTCGGCGTCCTCGTTGGTCGCGTGGAACGAGTAGCCGTCCTTCATCAGGAACTCGCGCCCGCGCATCAGGCCGAAGCGCGGCCGGATCTCGTCGCGAAACTTCGTCTGAATCTGATAGAGGTTCATCGGGAGCTGCTTGTAGCTCTTGACGTGCCGGCGCACGACGTCGGTGACGACCTCCTCGTGCGTGGGGCCGAGGCAGAACTCCGCGTCCTTGCGGTCGTGCAGGCGCAGGAGCTCCTTGCCGTAGAACTGCCAGCGGCCGCTCTCCTCCCACAGCTCCTTCGGCTGGACAATGGGCATCAGGAGTTCCTGGCACCCGTCGCGATCGAGCTCCTCACGCACGATGCGCTCGAACTTGCGAATCGCACGGAGCGCCAGCGGCAGATAGTCGTAGATGCCGGCCGCGACCTTCTGGATCATGCCCGCGCGCAGCATGAGCTGCTGGCTGACCGTGTCAGCATCGCGCGGCGCTTCACGATACGTGGTGATGAGCAACGTCGACTGGATCATCAGTTCTCTTCGCGATCTTCGCGGCTCCGCGTGAAGCCGGTATGTGTCTTCCACCGCCCTTCGCGCGCCGGGAAGTCAGTGCGCCAGTGCGCGCCCCTGCTCTCTTCGCGGCGCAAGGCGGCGGCGACGATGAGCGAACCGACCGTCAGCAGACTGCCGAGCCGCCAGGTCTCCGGCGTGAGACCCGCGCCCTCGGCGAGCGCGCGTTCGAGCTCGGCGCGGAGCGGCGCGAGCGTGTCGGCAGCGTGCTGAAGGCCGGCGCGATCGCGGAACACCGCGGCGTCGGTCCACATCAAATCGCGGAGGGCCGCTTCGCTGATGCCGATCGACACGGGCTCCGGACTCGATGGCGGCGGAGCTGGAATCGCTCGCGTGACGGGAGCCGGCCACGCATCGGTCGTGGCGCCCTGCATTGCGCGGCCCGCGCGGCCGCCGAACACGAGGCCCTCGAGCAGCGAGTTCGACGCGAGCCGATTCGCGCCGTGGACACCCGTGCACGCCGCTTCGCCGGCGGCGAAGAGACCCGGCAACGACGTGCGACCGTCGAGGTCCGTCGCAACGCCGCCCATGGCATAGTGCGCGGCCGGGCTGACAGGCAGCCGATCGGTCGCCAGATCCAGTCCGACCCGCCGGCACAGATCCGCGATCACGGGAAATCGTTCACGGACGACATCGGCCGGCAGGTGCGCGAGCGACAAGTACACGGGCGCCCCCGTGCGCGCCGACTCGCGCAGCATGGCGCGCGAAACGCGGTCGCGCGATGCGAGGTCGCCTTCCGGCTCGTAGCGTGTCATGAACGGCTCGCCCGCCTCGTTGACGAGCCGCGCGCCTTCACCACGTAGCGCTTCCGACAAGAGATAGCGCGGCGCGCCGGGGACGGCGAGCACCGTCGGATGGAACTGGACGAACTCGAGATCCGTCACGCGCGCGCCCGCGAGATACGCGAGCGCCACGCCGTCGCCCGACGCGACCTCCGGATTCGTCGTCTCGCGATAGACCTGTCCGGCGCCGCCCGTCGCGACGAGCGTCGCCGTCGCGCGCGCCTCGGTGAGCGTCCCGTCGCGATCGAAAAACCGTACGCCCGCGACGCCGCCATCCTCGACGATCGCCTGCACGACGACGGCGTGGTCGCGGACTTCGACGCGTGGCAGCCCGGCGAGTCGCGCCGCCAGGACGCGCGCGATCTCGCGGCCCGTAGCGTCGTGTGCGTGCAGCACGCGCCGCACCGAATGCGCGCCTTCGCGCGCCAGATCGAGCGATCCGTCCGCGCGCCGATCGAACGCCGCG
Source organism: uncultured Acidobacteriota bacterium (assembly GCA_937880585.1). GTDB lineage: Bacteria > Acidobacteriota > Vicinamibacteria > Vicinamibacterales > SCN-69-37 > CALFMR01. The sequence goes on along the minus strand of CALFMR010000040.1, from coordinate 3,087 downwards.
CCCCAATCGATGAGCTCGCGCACGTACGCGGCGCCCTCGGTGACGAGCACGTCAACGGCGCGCTCGTCGCACAGGCCGTCGCCCGCCCGCAGCGTGTCGGCCGCGTGCAGCGCCGGCGAGTCGTCGGGCCCGACGGCGGCGGCAATGCCGCCTTGCGCGTAGCCGGTGCTGCCGGCGCGCGGGTCGGACTTGGTGAGGACGAGGACGCGGCCGTGGGAGGCGAGCTCGACTGCGGCCCGCAGTCCCGCGATGCCGCTACCGATAATCAGGAAATCGGCCGAGAGACGGGCGGTCACGGTCGCCTGTTATCCTATCGCGGATCGTTCTCCCCCCATCCATGACGCCCATCCGTCTCATCGTCCAGAGCGAACGCACGCGGTATCCGGTCATCATCGGCGCGGGCGTGTCGCGACAACTACCCGCGCTTCTCCGCGCCTACGGCCTCGACGGCCAGCGGCTCGTCGTGAGCGCCGCGCCCATCTGGCGGCGGCATGGCGCGCGGTTGCGTCTCACGGGTGCGGATGCCGTGACGCGTCCAGCGCTCATCGCCGACGGTGAACGCGCAAAGACGCTCGAGACCGTCGCGCAGCTCTACGACGCGTGTCTCGCGCGCGCGCTCGACCGTTCCGCGGTCGTCGTCGCCGTGGGCGGCGGCGTGGTCGGCGACACCGCCGGGTTTGCGGCCGCGTCGTATCTGCGCGGCATTCGTCTCGTGCAGGTACCGACGACGCTGCTCGCGCAGGTGGATAGTTCGGTCGGCGGCAAAGTCGGCGTCAACCTCCCCGTCGGCAAGAATCTCGTCGGCGCCTTCCATCCGGCGTCGCTCGTCGTCTGCGATCCCGAGCTGCTCGTGACGCTCTCGCGGCGCGAGTTGCGATCGGGCCTCTACGAAGTCGTCAAATACGGCGTGATTGCCTCGCGCCCGCTCTTCACGCGTGTCGCGCGCGATCTCGACGCGATCCTCGCCTGCGATCCCGACGTGCTCACGCCCATCGTCGCGGCCTGCTGCCGCATCAAGGCGCGCGTGGTCGGCGCCGATGAACGTGAAGGCGGCGTGCGGCGCATCCTCAACTTCGGCCACACGGTCGGCCATGCGCTCGAAGCGCTCACGGACTACGGCCGCTTCCGCCACGGCGAGGCGATCGGCTACGGCATGCTCGCGGCCGCTCGACTGTCAGTCGTACGCGGCACGATGACGCCGGCCGACGAAAGCCGGCTGACCGCGCTCATCGCCCGCATGGGCGCGTTGCCGCCGGTCGACGACCTCGATGCCTTCGACGCGCTCGACGTCATCGCGCACGACAAGAAAGTCGTTCGCGGACGGCTGCACTTCGTCCTCGCGCGCGGGATCGGCCAGACGACGATCGCGAACGACGTGCGGCCGCGCGAGCTCGTCGCGGCCATGCGCCACATCGGCCTTTGCGCCGGCCGGACGACGCGCCGACACTGACGCGTGCGGGATCTGTAAGGCGCCTGACAAGCCGCGCCGTCCGGCGCATTTCCGCTATTCCGCCGCGCGCCGCGGACCGTGCCATTGCGTGGCACGGCAGTTGCTCTGCCCGTCGGCGTGTCGTCTCGCTCCTCCCAGTCGGACGCGGAAGCTGGTTTCACACTTCTGCAGATCGTGATCGTCCTCGGCCTCATCATGGCGGTGCTCGGCATCGGCATGGGCGGGCTGAACAACGCCCTCGACACCGTGCGCGGCGACGCGAGCCTGAACATCGTTCTCTGGCAGTTGAAGCTCGCGCGCGAAACGGCGATCAACCAGCGCCGTTCGGTCGAAGTCCGCTTCACGACGCCCAACTTCATCAGCGTCGTCCGGCACGACATCCCGGAAGGCACGACGCTCATCTCGACAGCCGTCCTCGAGAACCAGACCGAGTTCCGCCTGTTCAATGGTCTGCCCGACACGCCCGATGGCTTCGGCGACACGACGGCGCTCGACTTCGGCGGCGCCGACACGATGATGTTCAACGCCGACGGTGAGTTCACCGACGGGACGGGGCAAATCATCAACGGCACGGTGTTCATCGGCAAGAGCGGCGCGCCACTCACCGCGCGCGCGCTCACCGTCTTCGGCCCGACGTCGACCTTGCGCAGTTACCGCTGGAACGGCGCGGCCTGGGGACACTGACGTGCACACATCACGCCCACTCCCCGGGACCCGCGACGCGGGCTTCACGCTGATCGAGGTCATGGTCGGCATGGTGCTGCTGCTCGTCGGCGTGCTCGCGCTCGAAGGCGCGGTCGCGCTCGGTGCGCGGCGGCTTACGGGCTCGCAGGATCAGTTGCTCGCGAGCGAACGCGCGGCCGAGGCGATCGAATCCGTCTTCAAGGCGCGCGACAACCGCGTGCTCACCTGGGCGCAGATCCGCAACGTCGAGGGCGCGTCGGGGAGCGATGGCGGCGTCTTCCTCGACGGCCCGCAGGAGATCCACACGTCGGGCGCCGACGGTCTCGTCAATACCGCCGACGACGGCGACCTCGACGTCATCGTCAAACCCGGTCCGGACGGCCTGCTCGGCACGGCCGACGACGAGCGCACGCCGCTCTTCGGCTTCACGCGCGAGATCGAGATTCGCGACATCTCTGACACGCTGCGGCGGCTCCGCGTCATCGTCCGCTACCAGAGCGCCACCGGCGAGGAGGAGTACGTCGTCACGACGTACATCTCAGCCTATGCGTAACGCGCGCGCCGACGCCGGCTTCACGCTGCCCGAAGCGCTCGTCGCGATGGGACTGACGCTGATGATTCTCGGCGCCGCCATCACGGCCTTCACGCAGTCCATCAACTTGTTTGCCGCGTCGCGCGCGGTGTCGGAGACGAATCACGGCCTGCAGGCCGCGATGAGCCTCATGGTGCGCGACCTCAGGCAGGCCGGCCAGGGCGTGCCCCTGGGCGGCGTCCCGATCCCGAGCGGCGATGGCGTCGAGGCCCTCGTGCGGCCCGGCCCTCCGCTCGACCCGGACGGCGACGGCGTGCCGCTGACCTTTCCCGCGGCCAGCACACTGCCGGCGTTGTCACCGGGCGCCGGCCTCGGCCCGACGCTGCTCGGGGTACCGACCGACATGGTCACGCTGCTCTAC
>CALFMR010000039.1 GCA_937880585.1 uncultured Acidobacteriota bacterium | reverse complement strand
CGTGTCATCTTCTCTTGGAGCCTGTCTCTGTCGTGTCGCTGTCCGTGGACACCTTCAGACGCCGCGGCTGCGGGCGGCCGCTCGATTGTCGCGCGTCGACGGCGGCATGCATCTTGAAGTCGGGAGGTGCGGGTCGTCAGTCGTCAACGCGATGCGCCAACATACGACAGGCAGGCGCTGGCATCGACGCATCGCGTGTTTCACTCACGACGTCCTGACGGCCCACTTCCTCATTCTCCTGATTCGTCCTACTTCGTTCCCGGGCTAGACTCCACCCTGCTCTTCCCCCCAGGGCCGGCACTGCCGGCCCTGCACTTTGTACAGACGGACAGGCGCGCTCTGACGCGCGTCTCGTGGTCGACGTTCGAGGCGCGGGTGCGGCCTTCGAAGCGCCCGACGTACTGCAATTCCAGATCGACGCGGTTATGCGGTGATTTTGATCGCGACGGCCGTGGTGTCGTCGTTGGGGGGAAATCCGGCGCGGTGCGCCTCGACAGCGCGTGAGATGGCCGCAACGATGTCGGCCGCGGAGCCGTCGGCCGACGCCTGCATGACCTCGAGCAGGCGGCGCGACCCGAACTCCACGCCGGCACTGTTCATCGCCTCGAGCACGCCGTCGGTCGCGAACACGAACGCGTCGCCGGCGACGAGCGGAAAGCTGACCTCGTCATAGCTCACGCCGAAAAACGAACCCAGCGGCACGCCCGGCAACTCGATGAGCTCGCACACGCCGCCACGCATGCGCACGGGATACGGCCCGCCCGAATTCGCCAGCGTCACCGTGCGCCGCTTGAGGTCGAAGATCGCGTAGCAGAGCGTGCAGTAATACTCCTCGAGTTGCCGCTCGTGCAGGATCGTGTTGATCGACATCAGCACGTTCGCCGGCGATGACCGTTCCGGCAGGTAGCGGCCGCGGAACGTGCGGCCGCGGACGAGCTCGCCAGCGAACACGCTATAGAGCGCGGCGGCCACGCCCTTCCCCGACACGTCGCCGACGGCGACGATGACCGAGCTGGATTCGGGAACGAGGAAGTCGTGGAAGTCGCCGCCGAGCTCGCGCGCCGGCGCGAACGACACCGCCAGGTCCACGCCTTTCACGCGCCGCGGCAACTGCGTGGGCAGGAGCGCGGCCTGCACGCGCTGCGCGATCCGCAGCTCGCGCTCGAGGCGCGCCTCGTTCGCCGTCACTTCCGCGTAGAGGCGTGCGTTCTCGATCGCCACCGCCCCCTGGCTCGCGAGAAGCGTGAGGATTTCGATGTCGCGCTTGGAAAACGCATCGAGCTCCGGACTTTCGAGATCGAAGACGCCGATGCACCGGTCCTTCAGCAGCATCGGCACCGCCAATTCGGACCGGACGTCCTCGACGACCTTGATGTAGCGCGGATCCTTCGACACGTCCGGCGCGAGCACGGGCTCGCGATGGAACGCCGCGTAGCCGACAAGTCCTTCGCCCATCCGCACGGTCGGCAGCGCGACCTTCTCACCGTACTGGACGGCGACTTTGATTTCGAGCTCGTTCGTCTGGTCGTTGACGAGCAGGATGCCGAACGTGCGGTAGTCGACCAGCCGCCGCGCGAGCTGCGCCATGCGTGACAACAGCTCGTCGAGGTCGAGCAGCGCCGCCACTTCGCGGCCGATCTCGGCGAGCGTCTCGAACGCCTCCGCGTCGAGGCGTTGCCGCTCGAAGAGCCGCGCGTTGACGAGCGCCGTCGCGACGTGCGCCGCGAACTGACGCAGGATGGCGACGTCGCGCTCGGAGTAGCGATCGCGCTCGCGGCTGAGCACGTTCAGGACGCCGATGGGCCGCGCCTTGTGGATGAGCGGCACGGCCAGCGCCGACTGCATGCCGGGGATCGCGTCCACCGCGTGCGACTCGGCGGCCAGGTCGCCCGCCACGAACGGCTGCTGCGTCGTGACGACGCGGCCGATGATGCCTTCGGTGGGCGCGAGGCGCCGCTCGATCAAATCGTCCGGATAGCCGACGCTGTAGCCGATGCTGATCTCGTTACGCTTCTCGTTGAAGAAGTAGAGCGCGAACGCGTCGAAGGGGATGAGCCGGCCGATGAGCTCCGGGATGCGCGGCAGGAGCTCGTCCAGGTCGATCACCGACGCCACCTTGCGTCCGAGATCGAACAAGGTCAGGAGAATGTCGCGCTCATCTCCCGAGAGGGGAGGTGCGGCGGTGTCGGCAGGCTGTTGATTCATCGACGAGCGAGGCGGGAACCCACTGGAATTATACTTGCCGGAAAATGACTTTACAGCTTCCGCTCGACTACGCCGCGATCGAACGCATCCTGCCCCACCGGTACCCGTTCCTGCTCGTCGACCGCGTGACCGAGCTCGAGCCGGACCGGCGCATCCTGGGCATCAAAAACGTCTCGCAGAACGACCGCTACCTCTGGCACGAGGCCGGTGAGCGCCCCGTGCTGCCGCCGACGATCTTGACGGAAGCCATCGCGCAGGTTGGCGCCATCCTGATTCTGGCCAAGCCGGAGAACCGCGAGCGCCTGCCACTCTTCATGGGCATCGAGCGTGTCCGCTACCGGCGCACCGTCCATCCCGGCGACACCGTCGAGATCGAAGCCGTCGTCAAACGCCTCCGCAGCCGGATGGGGATCTTGAGTGGCGCCGCGCGGGTGAACGGCACGGTCGTGTGCGATGGGACCATGACGTTCGCCCTTGGACCGAAGACGGCACCGGCCCCGGCGGCACATCCCGTCTCCGCCATCGGCTGAACCCGCCGCCTTCGCGCCGCGTCCGACGGCTCGGCACGCTTGCTCACCCTATGACCGAGTCGGCTTGAACAGCGATCGTTCGAGATAGCGGTGGTACGTCGTGAACCGCCCGTCCGAGTCGTCGGCGTCGAGATGGCGGCGGACCTGAAAGAGCTTGGCGTCGAGATCGTCGGCCGCCGCGAGGATGAACGCTTCGACCGTCATCGGCACGACCGGCGATCCGAGCTCCTTCGCGCCGTGATGCGACAGCACGAGATGCTCGATCTCGATGCCGAGCTCGGGCGGGAAGTCGGGGATCTCGCGAATCGCGTCGCGCACCATCCCCGCGCCAATCACGATATGCCCGACGAGGTTCCCCTCCACCGAGTAGTCGGCCGCGACGCGATAATCCAGTTCGACGAGCTTGCCGATGTCGTGCAGGAGCGCGCCGGCGACGAGCAAGTCACGCCGCGCGCCGTAGACGTCGGCGAGCAGCACGGCTGCCTCCATGATCTTCAGCAGATGCTCGAGCAAACCGCTGCGATAGGCATGATGGACCTGGCGCGCGGCCGGCCAGATGCGCAGCCGCTCCTCGTGCCGGGCGACCATGCGCGTCAGCAGCTCGCGGACGTGGGGATCGACGACGCTTGCAATCCGGCCCTGCAATTCCTGCCACATCTCGTCGATGGGCCGCGGCGAGCACGGAATGCAGTCCTCTTCGCGGAAGCCGAGCGCCGCATCGCTCGGAATGACGCGGCGGATGCGATCGATGACGAGCTCCATCCGCTGCTGATAGAGATTGCTCTTCCCCTGAACCGCGACGAACTCGCCGACCTCGAACTGGGCACTCGCGACGTCGACGTCCTGGAAGACCTTGCCGCCGATCTCGCCCGAGACGTCCTGCAAGAGCAGCACGAGAAACGGTCCGCCGCGGCCCGTGCGCCGTTCCTTGCGCGCGCAGAGAAAGAAGCCGGTGCCGTTCGACGTCGCGTCGATCTCGGAAATTTTCGGAAGTCTCGCCATGCGGGATGCACTCGTCGCGCGCGCCGGCGGACCCACCGCCGTGCCGCGCGACCCATCCGGCAAGTCTACTGCGAGATGCTAAGATCCCTCGCATGCGCGCCGGCGATGGACGGCCGTGGCCGTGAGTCGTGACACCGCGACGGCCGCCACCGGCCGCCGTCCGACGTCCCGCCTCTCGCAGAGCGCCTTCGCGCGATTGTTCGAGGCGCTGCACGAAGGGGCGTACATCGGCCTCATCGGTCCCGATGAAACCGCCACACTCGCGGCCAATCCCTATCTCAAACTGATCTTCGGCTGGGCCGACGACGTGCCGATGGCCGAGGTGCGGCCGCTCGACGCGGATCGCTTCGTCGATGACCAGGCACGCACCGAGTTCCTTCAGCAGCTCGCGCGCGATGGCGTCGCGCGCGACTACCTGCTTCGTCTGCGGCGCGTCGACGGCGCCGCCATGTGGATCGAAGTCACCGCCCGCGCCGAGCCGCTCGCCGGCCGCCGCACGCTGCGCGTCGAAGCCGTGATGCGCGACGTGACCGAGCGGAAGAAGCTGCAGGACCAGAGCCGCGAGCTCTACCAGCAGCTCGCGCAGGCCGAGAAACTCGCCGCGCTCGGCCAGACGATGTCCGGCGTCGCGCACGAGCTGAACAACCCGCTCGCGACGATTCTCGCGTGCGCAGAACGGCTCGCGGGGCGGCGGCTCGACGAGCTCACGCGGCGCGATCTCGATGCCATCCACAACGCCGCCGAACGCGCCGCGCGTATCGTCCGCAACCTGCAGACCTTCGCGCGCAAGCGGCACACGACGCGCACGACCGTCGACCTGAATCAGGTCGTCCGCGAAACGCTGGCTCTGCGGGCCTACGAACAGCGTCGCGCGAACGTCGTCATCATCGACGCGCTCGCGGCTGGACTGCCGCCGGTCTTTGCCGACCCGCACCAGATTCAGCAGATCGTGCTGAACCTCGTCATCAACGCCGAGCAGGCGATGATCGGCGCGCACGGACGCGGGACGCTCGTGCTCCGCTCCTGGCAGGATCTCGAGCGCGACGCCGTCGTCCTCGAAGTGAATGATGATGGCCCGGGCGTGCCGGAGGACGTGCAGACGAAGATCTTCGATCCGTTCTTCACGACGAAGACCGTCGGCAAGGGCACGGGACTTGGACTGACGGTCGCCTACGCAATCGCGCAGGAACATGGCGGCCGCATCAGCGTTGCATCGACAGGACGCGGCGCGTCGTTCCTGCTCGAACTGCCGGTGAGCGGCACGTCGGTGCGGCTCACCGAACACCCGCCGCCGCAGCCGCTGCCGGCCGTGCCGAAGGGCACGCGTGTGCTGGTCGTCGAGGACGAGTCCGCGCTCGGCGAAGCCGTCGCCGCCGCACTCGCCGATGAAGGCTTCCGTCCGGACCGCGCGTCGGACGGCGCCGAAGCGCTCGAGCGCGTCCGCGAGCGGCACTACGACGTGATCATCTGCGACCTGAAGATGCCGAAGGTCGACGGCATGACGTTCTTCCGCGAAGTGTCTGGATCGCTGCCGCACATCGCGCGCCGGTTGATCTTCGTCACTGGCGACGTCGCCGGCACCGAAGCCGAGCGATTCCTCGAAGAGAGTGGCTGCCGCTGGATCCCCAAGCCCTTCCGCCTGCGCGACGTCGTCCGCGCGGCGCGGGAAACGCTGGGATAAAACCGCTCCGCTCTCTGGCTTCTGTCTTCTAGCTTCTCACTTGCTCCTCAGGCCACCGCTCTCCGCGAGTCCGGCAGCGCCGCGGCAACGGCCGGGCGGCGTGCGGCGGGTGCCTTCGCGAGGCGCGGACGCTTGACCAGACGCGGCGCGGGACGATCGTCGGCGCCGCTCATCACGCGGCGCAGGCGCTGAATGGCGCGTGCGTGCAGCTGCGAGACGCGCGACTCGTTCACGCCGATCGCGTCGCCAATCTGCTTCATCGTCGCATTCGCAAAGTAGTACATCCCGATGATGCGGCGCTCGCGCGCGGGCAATTCCGCCAGCGCCTTGCGCACGCGGCTGCGCACCTGTGATTGTTCGTAGAGCCGATCGGGCGCCGGCGGTTCGCTCGGCACGAGCACGGCGGGCAGCGACGCGCTGTCGAGCGTGTCGAGATTGGCGAGCGGCGACGTCGATTCGATCGTGCTGATGCGCATGATCGTCCGTTCGAGCCGCGCCTCGTCTGATCCGACGCGCCGCGCGAGATCGGCGAGCGTCGGCTCGGCGCCCAGCTCGCGGCGCAGTTCCTCGCGCGCCGCTTCGAGCTCGCGTCGTGCGCGACGGACGCCGCGCGGCCAGGCGTCGCGGCGCAAGGCATCGATCATCGCCCCGCGGACGCGGCGCTCGGCAAAGGTCTCGAACTTGATGCCGCGCGACTCGTCGTAGCGGTGCGCGGCGTCAATGAGGCCGAGCACGCCGTCCTGCACCAGATCCCCAAGGTCGATCGAATGGGGCATGGTCGACGCCATCCGGCGAGCCAGCGACTCGACAAACGGCAGCGTGGCCGCGACCCGATCCTGCTGCGATTCCATCAGCGGCGCCCGTAACATCTCGTGCCTCCTCAGCTCAACTGGCGGCGAGCTGTAAGGCAACCTCAGTGCCAAATCGGCGGCCAGCGTGAACTCACGTCACGCGCGCGCCGATAAGTGACAGCAAAATACTGATGTGATTGGCTTTACGGACAGAAGCCGTGATGTATAGCGGCGTGAAGCCCAGCGCAGGACGCGCGGGCAAATCGTCAACGCGTTGACGGGCCGATCACAATTGTGATCGGCCGGCGTGTACCGACGACCCGGTCAGCGGTCGAATGCCCGATCGCCGACCATCTGCCGGAGGTTCTGGATGGTCGTGATCGCGTCGAGCGCGCCGGCCACGACCTGGCTCGCGCGCGCGCGTTGGGTCTCGTCGGTCAGGCGCGTTTCCAGCAGCTCGGCATTCGCGAGGATGATGCCGAGCTGGTTGTTCAGCCTGTGAAACAGCCGCGAGAAATCGGCCTCGGAGAAGCCCACGGCCCGGCGCTCGACGCCTTGCGCCAGTTCAGGCGCCACGACTCAGACCCTCGAGCGCACCAGGCGCCTCGGGGGGCGTGGTCGTGTCGGGTTCCCGCCACAGGGTGTCGACGAAGATCCGGACGGATCCGCCCGCCGTTCTCACGTACTGCACCTTGGAGCTGGCAATCCAGTTGTAAATCGTTCGACGGCTGACCCCCACGAGCTCACACGCTCGGGGGATGGAAACGGTTTTTCGTTCGACCAGCATCGGCATCCATCCCGCGGCCCTGTCGGGCCGGCAATTCTCAGCAAGAATGAAGACGTTCTGCCTGCAATATCGGCGGGGTTGCGCGGGACTTTACGCGACGGAAAACCGACACGACGCGTTTGCCAGCGCTCGCGGCGGACGCCGGCTTTCCGGGCCCGAGTTGCGCCTGTGTCAATCCGTGTCAAAATGCCGTCTCCCCAGATGTCAGACGCCCAACCCCCGCACCTGCTGCTCGTCGATGACGAATCTGCATTCCGTGAAGTCATAGCCGAGCGGCTCACCGAGCAGGGCTTCCAGGTCCGGCAGGCGGCCTCCGGCGAGGAGGCGCTCGAGCGGCTGAACGAGTTCGCCTTCGACATCCTCATCACCGACCTTCGCCTACCCGGCGTCGACGGCCGCCAGGTGCTCGACGAAGCCCTCGCCCGCTATCCCGAGATCATCGCCATCGTCATCACCGGCTTCGGCACCGTGCGCGAGGCTGTCGAGATCACGCGGCGTGGCGCGGAAGGGTTCATCACCAAGCCGTTCCAGTTCGAGGAGCTGCTGCACGAGATCAACGCGTCGGTCGAGAAGCGCCGGCTGAAGACGGAGAACGCGTACCTGCGCGCGCAGCTTCACGAGCGCTTCGGCATCGAAGGCATCATCGGCCGGGCGCCGGTCATGGCGCGTCTCTTCGAGTTGCTGCGCACGGTCGCCCAGACGACGAGCACGGTGCTCGTGACGGGCGAGACGGGCACGGGCAAGGAACTGGCTGCGCGCGCGATTCATGACGCGAGTCCGCGCCGCGCGCAGCGATTCGTCGCCATCAACTGCAGCGCGATCCCCGAGACGCTCCTCGAAGCCGAGCTCTTCGGTCACGTCCGCGGCGCATTCACGGGCGCCGTCGCCAATCGTCAAGGACGCATCGAGCAGGCCAATCGCGGGACGTTGTTCCTCGACGAGGTGGGCACGATGAGCGCGGGGCTGCAGTCGAAGCTCCTGCGCGTGCTGCAGGGACGCGAGTTCGAGCGCGTCGGCGACTCGCAGACGATCCGCGTCGACGTGCGCGTCATCGCCGCGACGAACTCGGATCTCAAGCGCATGGTCGACGAAGGCACGTTCCGCGAGGATCTGTACTATCGCCTGAACGTGATCCCGATCCGCGTGCCGGCGCTGCGCGAACGGCGCGGCGACATTCCGCTGCTCGCGCAACACTTCCTCGATCGTTTCAGTAGCGCCGCCTCACCGCCCCGACGGGTGACGCTCGGACAGGACGCACAGCAGGCGCTCATGGCCTATCACTGGCCGGGCAACGTGCGGCAGCTCGAGAACGTGATGGAACGCACGTTCGCCTTGTCGCCCGGACGCGCGCAGCTCTCGGCTCCCGATCTGCCCGACGAAATTCGCGACGTGCCCTTCTCACCGTCGACCGGCGATTTCGTCTTTCCGCCGGAAGGATTGGAGCTCGATCGACTCGTCTCGGATTTCGAACACGGCCTCATCCGCCAGGCGCTCGAGCGCACCGGCGGGAACAAACGACAGGCGGCCGACCTGCTTCGCGTGAAGCGGACGACGCTCATCGAGAAGCTGAAGCGGCTGGATCGGCAATAGCCATGATCAAGCGACACGCATGGTGGGTCATCGTCATGGGCGAGGCGGCGACGGCATTTCGCGCGCGCGACCGCGAAGAGCTCGTCCCGACGCTCAAGCAACTGCAGCACACGCAGCCGGACGCGGCGCTCAAATGGTTCGAGCGCGGCCGCCTGTGGTCGTCGCCCGAAGAAGCGCAGACGGCCGCCAGAGAGGCGCGGCTGGCGCGGGGACCTGCACGGTCGCGCGACTGGCGACCCGGCGGCGCGCACGTCGATCCGCGCGCGAAATACAAACTCACGCGCGACCAGAAGCGCGCGCGATGGAAGCAGCGCGAAGGGTGGAGGCACGAACGGGACGACGAAGGCAGCCGCGGCGGGACGTTCGATACGCGTGGACCTCGAGGTCCGCGAGGGCAACACGGCCGCGACCAGCAGCCGCTCGACTGGAAACCGCCGAGCACGAAGCGCAACGAGCAATCTGGCGATCGTCGCCCGCCCCTTGAGTGGAAGCCGCCGAGCCCGAAACGGGACGAACGATCGGGCGACCGTCGGCCGCCGCTCGAGTGGAAGCCCGCGGGACCGAAGGGCGCACGACCCGCGTACGGCAAGCCCGGACCGAAGGCCGGCGGCCGGTGGTCCGGCAAGGCTGGCGGCAAGGGTCAGCGGCCGTGGTCCGGTCATGGGAAGCCAGGCGCCAAAGGCCGCGGCTCATGGTCGGGACACGGAAAGCCTGGAACGAAGAACCGCAGCGCGTGGTCAGACAGTGGAAAGCCGGGCGAGAGGAACCGCGGCGAATCTTCGGGCGGTTGGAAGCCGCGGCCTCACGCGAAGGAGGGGCGTCGGTCCGACTGGAAACCATCGGGCGGCGGCTGGCGTCCGCGCGAGACGCGCGGCGAGACGCCGCGACTCGAGTGGAAACCGAAGCGCAAGCGCGGCGACCAGGACGCACCGTCCGACACGACACCGCGATCGGATCGCCCGCGGTCGTTCCGGCCGCACGGCGGCAAGGGACCACGCGGGAGACGTTAGAAGTTCGAGGCCAGAAGGCAGAAGCTCAAGGCCCGCCGGGCGGCGTGACATCGCCGCGTGCGGGCAGCAGATCGAAGCCCTGTTCGCGAAAGTGCGGGTCGAACGCGAATGCCTTCCGCACCCCTCGTCCGCGCATGACGTGAAAGCTGCTGCAGTCGACGAGACTCAGCTTGCGGCGGTCGGCTGCCAGCAGCGCATTCTGCGCGTGGGCGTGGTCAGCGTCCGTGACCCAATGAGTCTCGAGGGCCGGCAGGATGTCGGCGCACAGCACGCGGACAGCCTCCAGACCCAAACGATGCTGAACGAGCGCGGTGGTTTCGACGAGGATGTAGTTGGTGACGAGCAGCGGCGCTTCGGTCCCCAGCACATCGGACCAGGTGTGTTTGGCGGCGGCGTGATTCTCGTCGTCGCGATCGAGGACCGCGTAGAGGGCCGATGTATCAACGAAGATCATCGCGACTGAACGAGCGCGTCGGCAAGCGCGTCGTCATGGCGGCGCGACGTGTCAGTCACACCTGAAGCGAAACGGCCGGCCGCGCGCATCGCTCGACCGCGTACTTCGTCGTCGTTCGGCGGCTCAACCCGCGTGAACGCCTCGACCGCCCGTCGAACGAGGGCGGCGAGTGACAGATTCTCGCGCTTCGATCGCCGGCGCAGCGCCTTGACCTGTTCGTCGGTCAACTGAACCTGCATGCGGACCATGCCATCATGATGGCATGACTGATGGCATGCAGCAAATGCGCCCGAGAGCGCGACCGAGTGCCTCGTTGGCCGCAGCAGGGCTCAGCCCGCGACGAGTTCCTCGCTCACGCTGAAGAACGTGCGGATGGTGTCGCGCAGGGCATCGATTGACTCGGTGGCGTTGATCGTCGTCCGGAGCTCGGACCCGCCGATCAGGCCTTTCGTGTACCACGAGCCGAGCGCACGGATCTTGTTGATGACCCAACGCTCACGTCCGCGTGCGGGAGCGGGCGCCGACGTCTCCGCGCCGGGCGCGGCGTGGCGGAAGCCGCGCTGCTCGCCAACGCGTTCATTCAACAGCAGCTCGATGTACTCGAGCAGGAAGCGGCCGCGTTCCTCGGCCGAAACCTCACGCACGGCACCGCCGTGCGTCGCGTCGGCTGCCTGCGCGAAGATCCACGGGTTGCGCAGCGCGCCGCGGCCCACGAGCACGCCGCTCACACCGGAGTCGCGCAGCCTGTCGACGACGTGTCCGGCTTCGACGCAGTCGCCCGATCCGAACACCGGAATGTCCACGGCGTTCGCCACGCCGCCAATGAACGTCCAGTCCGCTTCGCCTTTGTAGGACTGCGCCGCCGTCCGCCCGTGGACGGCAACCGCCGCCGCGCCGGCATCGGCCACCATCTTCGCGAGCGTCGGCGCGTTCATCTCGTGCTCGTTCCAGCCGGCGCGCATCTTCACGGTGACCGGGATGCGCACGCGATCGGTCATCGCGCGGACGACGGACGCGGCATGCGCCGGGTCGCGCATCAGGCTGCACCCGGCGTGGTGCTTCGCGATCTTCGGCACCGGGCATCCCATGTTGATGTCGACGATGTCAGCGCCCATGCCCTGGACGATCTCGGCCGCGTCGGCCATGACGGCCGGATCGCCGCCGAAGATCTGGATTGAGACGGGCCGTTCTTCCTCGGTGTACTCGGCGTACTCGAGCGTGCGGTCGATGCCGCGCACCAAGCCTTCCGAGCTGACCATCTCGGTGACGACCAGGCCGCAGCCGCCCTTGCGCTTCACGAGCCGGCGGAAGGCCGTGTCGGTCATGCCCGCCATGGGCGCGAGCGCGACCGGGTGGTCGAGCTGAAGCGTGCCGATTTTCATGGACGCTACTTGGCGGCGACGTTCACGGGGGCGGCGGCCGCCGCGGCCGCGTCGGCCGTTTCCTTGGCGAGCTCTTTCTCGTAGGCGTCCTTGAACGTCTGATCCTTCCACTCGATGACCGCCTGCTGCCGCAGCCGCGTCAGCAGCTTCTCGGTTTCGCCGCCGAGGCGCGCGCTCCGGACATGCTGTTCGATCTGATCGTGGACGTCGGCGAACGGCTGAAGCGTGGGCGCATCGCGCGCTTCGAGCTTCAGGATCTGGTAGCCGGTCGGCACGCGAATCGGTTGGCTCACGTCGCCGGGCTTCATCTTGTCGAGCACGTCCTTCAGGGCCGGATTGAGGTCGTCGGTCTTGACCGGGCCGATGAGGCCGCCCTGATCCTTGGTCGGCGCCTCGGAGGCTTCGCGCACGAGCTTCTCGAAGTCCTCGCCCTTCACGGCGCGATCGCGCAAGGCCGCAATCTTCGTCCGCGCGGCGTTGTCATCGCCGACGCTGAACAGGCTTTGGCCGCTCTGCGTCCGATTGGGAACGGTCACGAGCAGCTCGCGGAGGGTGACCGTCGCCGGCGTCATGAACTCGTCATTGTGGGCCGCGTAGTACTGCCGCAGCTCCTCCTCGGTGACGGTCATGTGCGGATAGATCTCCTCGTTCTGGACGGCGCGGATGAGGGCGGCGCGCTCGAGGTTCGTCCGGAGCTCGTCGAGCGTCATCCCCTCGTCGGCCAGCGCCTTGTCGAAGGCCTTGTCGTCGAGATGGTTGTCCTTCTTGATGCTGTCGAGCGCGTCTTTGAAGTCCGCGTCGGTGAACTGCGCATTGAGCTCGCGCGCACGCTGCACGAGCAGCAACTCGTCAACGGCCTGCACCAGAATGCGCGGCGTGATCTCGTTCAGCGCGTTGCGCAGCGTCGCGTCGTCTTCGAGCGCCTTGGGATCGGCCACCTGGCGGTTGTCTTCGCGCAAGGCGCTAATCTGCCGGTCGGTGAGCTGCGACTGCGTGAAGACCTCGCCGTTCACGCGCACGAGGATGCGCTCGAGGATCGTGCTCTGACCCGCTTCGGCGGCGATCGCCTGAGGCGCGGCGACCATCGCCGCGACGACGAACGCGAGAGACCAATGCTTCATCACAGGAACACCCCGCGGCCGCGCCGCAAGTTTTGGCAAATCAACATGTTAGCCCGTCACCATCGATCGGCTCAACTGATCGAGGAGCGCGCCCAGCCGCTCGAACAGGCCACCCGGCTGACTCGGATCGGGCGGCGTTTCCGCCAAGATCTCGGTCTTGGTGAACCCCGGTTCCACGGCGGCTTTCGCCCGCGCCGTCCACCAGGATGGCGTCGGGTCGGCGGCCGTCGCTCGCGGCCCCTTGACGAGCCGCGCGCCCCGCGGCGCGGCCGGCTTCGCGACGTCGCGACGCACGGTCTCCGGACGGCTCAAGTCGAGCCGCAGCACGGCCGGCGGCAAGAGCACGAGGTCGCCGCGCGCCTCGACGAGCTGGGCGAGCAGCACGGGATCCACCTTGGCGTCCGGCCTGAACTTTAGGACGAGCGTCGCGCCTTCGCGGTCGAGGGTCTCGAGACCGATCCGGTCCGCCGTGAGCCGGATGCGTGCGTACTGCGCCAGGTTCTCGACCGAGGCCGGCGGCGTGCCGTACCGGTCCCGCATTTCCTCGAGGAGGGCGGCGATCTCGTCGAGACTCCGTGCGCTTGCGAGACGGCGGTAGACCGTCAGCCGCTGGTTCATGTCGGGCACGTAGCTCGCGTCGACCCGCAGGTCCACGCGCAGGTTGACCGCGGCGCGCCGCTCGTCCTCGAGATCCTCGCCCTTGAGCTCACGGACCGTCTGCTCGAGGAGCTGCAGGTACATGTCGAAGCCGACGGCCTCGATCTGGCCGCTCTGCTGCCCGCCGAGCAGGTTGCCGGCGCCGCGAATCTCGAGGTCGAGCGCGGCGACGCGGAAGCCGCTGCCGAGGTCGCTGAACTCGCGAATCGCCGCGAGCCGGCGCCGCGCAACCGGCGACAGCGTCGTCTCGGCCGGAATCAGGAGATAGGCGTACGCGCGCCGGTCCGATCGGCCGACGCGGCCGCGCAACTGATACAACTGCGCGAGCCCGTAACGATCCGCGCGATTGATCACGATCGTGTTGGCGTTCGGGATGTCGAGGCCATTTTCGACGATGGTCGTCGCGACGAGGACGTCGAACTTGCGCGCGACGAAGTCGATCATCACCTTCTCGAGCTCGTGCTCCCCCATCTGCCCGTGGCCGACGGCGACTTTCGCTTCCGGCACGAGACGTGTGACGAGGTTGGCCATCGAGTAGATCGACTCGACGCGGTTGTGGACGAAGTACACCTGCCCGCCACGTTCGAGCTCGGTGCGGACCGCGCGCCCGATGACGTCCGTCTCGAACTTCACGACCTGCGTCTGGATCGCGAGCCGATCGCGCGGCGGCGTCTCGATGACCGACATGTCGCGGATGCCGACGAGCGACATGTTCAGCGTCCGCGGAATAGGCGTCGCCGTCATCGTCAGCACGTCGACCCGCTTGCGGATCTGCTTGATGCGCTCCTTGTGCCCGACGCCGAACCGCTGCTCCTCGTCGACGACGAGCAGGCCGAGATCGCGGAAGGCAACGTCCTTCGACAGCAGACGGTGCGTGCCGACGATGACGTCGACCTGGCCGGCACGGAGCGCGGCGATGATGTCCGCTTGTTCCTGCTTCGTGCGGAAGCGGCTGATCATCTCGATCCGGACGGGAAACCCGGCGAAGCGATTGCGGAGCGTGCGCTCGTGTTGAAACGCCAGCACCGTCGTCGGCGCGAGGAACGCGACCTGCTTGCCGTCGACGATCGCCTTGAACGCAGCGCGCATAGCGACTTCCGTCTTGCCGTAGCCGACGTCGCCGCAGAGCAGCCGGTCCATCGGCGTCGGCGATTCCATGTCGCGCGCGATGTCGGTAATGGCGGCCTGCTGATCGGGCGTCAGGTCGTACTCGAACGCGTCGGCGAATTCCTGCTGCCAGTGCGAATCGGGACTGAACGCGTGACCCGCGACCGCCTTGCGCGCGGCGTAGAGCTTCAAGAGCTCCTCCGCCATGTCGCGCATCGCCTTCTTGACGCGCGTCTTCGCCTTCTCCCACGTCGTGCCGCCGAGCTTGTCGAGCGCCGGCGCGGCGCCGCCGGTGTACTTCTGGACGAGGTCCAGTCGTTCGAGCGGGACGAATAGTTTGTCCTCGCCCGCGTAGCGCAGCTCCATGAACTCCTGCGCGGGCTGTCCGGGTGCGACGGCCAGTCGCCTCAACCCGACGAACCGGCCGATGCCGTTGTCGACGTGGACGACGAGGTCGCCGACCGCGAGATCGCGGAAGTCCGAGATGAACGTCTTGGTCGACGTCCGGTGCCGTTCGTATGCGCGTCGCTCTTCCTCGAAGACGTCGGTCTCCGAAAAGAGCACGAGCGATCCGCCCGGCAGGTGGAATCCATGCGAGAGACGACCGGTCGTCACGAGCACGGCCGTACGGGTGAGATCCTCGGCCGCCGCCATCGCGCGCGCGTGGACCTCGTAGTCGGCGAGCAGCTCGATGGTTCGTTCGGCACGGCCGGGCGTCGCGGCCATGAACACGACCGCGTCGCCTCGCGTTCGCGCGCGACGAATCTCTTCGACCCACTCGCCGATGCGGCCGTGGTAGGCGAGCGACGGCGACGTCGCGATATGGGCCGCGCCATCGCCTTCCTCAATCGCGAGCTGGCTGATGCGGTGCGCGCCGGCCAACCATCCGGCCAGCGTCTCCCACGGCGTGGCAATGGATTCGTAGGCCGGCACCGTGCGCCCGCGTCCCTCCATCTCGGCCGCCGACGCGCGCCACTGCCGCTCGAGCGAGGCCCCGCGCTCCTCGATGTCGTCGATCTCGTAGACGAGGACGGTCGCGCCGGCGCGGCGGACGTAGTCGATGACCGTCGCCGATCGATCGAGCGCCGCCGGGTCGTCGCCCGCGTCAGGCAACTGCTCGCGTTGCGGGCTGACGACGACACGATCGACGGCGGTGAGCGACCGCTGCGTCGCGCCGTCGTAGCGGCGGAGCGACTCGATGATGTCGCCGATGAACTCGAGACGAAGCGGGTACTCCTCCGAAGCCGGATAGAAATCGACAACGCCGCCCCGCACGCAGAACTCGCCGGCCTGATCGACGGGATCCTCCGGCGAGAAGCCGGCAAAGGCGAGGCGCTCGCCAAGATCGGCGGGCGCGATCTCGTCGCCGGGCGCGATCGTGAATCCAGCGGCCGCGAGCCGCGCCGGGTCGCTCGCGCGCGGCAACAGCGCGCGGGCGGAAGCGACGATGAGCCGTGCGCGCCCGGACGCGAGGGCGAAGAGCGCACGGGCGCGGGCGGACGCAATCTGCAGGTGCGGCGCGAGGCTGCGGTACGGATCGACTTCCTGCGACGGCAGCGGCAGGACGGCCTCGGCCGCGTCGTGATCGGAGAGGCCTTCGAGCGCGGCGAGGAACGACCGCGCGTCGGACGTCATCTCGTCGACAGCCGTGTCGGTCGGCACGACGAGGCACACGGGGCCATCGGCGGCGACGAGCGCCGCATGCAGCGCGGCCGCGGCCGGCGTGAGGCCCGTGACGCGGCGTCCCGCCCGGCCGAGGCCGGCGCGCGAGGCCGTGGACTTGAGGAGCGATCGAAAGGCGAGAGAGGTAGCGGCGCCGATCACAGCAGCGGATCGACCGAGCGCGCGGCCGACCCTTTGAATCCTTTCATCTCATGCTAGTCTGAATCCCCTGCTCCCGCCCAACCCGCGCCGGCGTGGCGAGGCGTCCGCGGCGCCGGAGACGCGGTGCTTCCGTGACACTCCCCCACTTCGATGCCGACGTCATCATCGTCGGTGCCGGTCCGGCCGGGCTGAGCGCGGCGCTCGTGCTGGGGCGCGCGTGCCGGCGCGTGCTCGTCTTCGATCACGGCCAGCCGCGCAACCGCGCGACCGCGCACATGCACGGCTTCCTGTCGCGCGACGGCATCACGCCGGTCGAGTTCCGTGCCGCGGCGCGCGGCGATCTCGCGCGGTACGACACGGTGCGTCTCGAGCACGCCGAGGTCGTCGATGCGACACAGGTCGGCGCGGACGGTTTTTCCGTCACGCTGGCCGATGCGCGAACGTTCACCGCGCGCAAGCTGCTCCTCGCCACGGGCGTGGCCGACAACGTGCCCGACGTGCCCGGTCTCGCCGAGCTCTACGGCCACAGCGTGTTCCACTGCCCGTACTGCGACGGCTGGGAGCTGCGCGGGCAGCCGCTCGCCGTCTACGGCTGCAGCCGCCGCGGGTTCGGTCTGTCGCTCGAGCTGACCGGCTGGTCCAGCGACATCGTGCTCTGCAGCGACGGCGCGTGCCAGCTCGATGCCGGCCAGCGCGACAAACTCGCGCGCAACGGCATTGCCGTGCGCGAGGAAAAGATCGCGCGGCTCGAGGGCCAGGACGGTCGGCTCGAGCGCATCGTCTTCACCACCGGCGAGCCGATCGCGCGACGTGCGATGTTCTTCACGACGGGCCAGCACCCCTGCTCGCCGCTCGCCGAGAAGCTCGGCTGCCAGTTCAACGAGAAGGGCACCGTCCGCACCGGCAAGTACGAAACGACGCACATCCCGGGCCTATATGTGGCCGGTGACGCCTCACGCGACGTGCAGTGGGTCGTCGTCGCCGCGGCCGAAGGCGCGGAAGCCGCGTTTTCGATCAATCAGGATCTAATCGAAGCATCCTGGAAGTGACGCACCCGGAACCCGCTTCTGGCTTCTGGCTTCGAACTTCTAACCTGTCGCGCGTCCCGCCTGAATCTTCTGCACGATCGCCGACGTCGACCAACCCGCCTCGACCGGCACACGGACGACTCGTCCGCCTCGGGCTTCGACCACGTCGCGACCAACGATCGCATCGGGGGCCCAGTCAGCGCCTTTCACCAGCACGTCCGGCTGCAGCCGGCCGATGATCGCGGCCGGCGTCTCTTCGTCGAAGATCACGACCGCATCGACGCACGCGAGCGCCGCGAGGATCTCGGCTCGCTCCGCTTCGGGCGTGATCGGACGCGAGGGTCCCTTGTTCGCGCGGACCGATCGGTCCGAGTTCACGCCGATGATGAGCGCGTCACCCTCGGCGCGGGCGGCTTGCAAATAGCGCACGTGGCCGGGGTGCAGCAGATCGAAGACGCCATTCGTGAAGACGACGGTGCGACCCTCACGGCGCAGCGCGTCGACGAGCGCCGCCGCGTCGTCGAGTGAGAGGACGGACATGCGCGTCAGACCTTCAGCCGCAGCCGTGCGTTCGGCGAGAACTGCCACCGATGGTTCGGGCGGTAGACACCGACGTCCTTCAGACGCGACTTGATACGGAACGTGTAGAGCAGGCGGTGATAGTCGTACGGCGCGCCGTCGAGCTTGTGCACGGCGACGTCGAGCTTGTAGGTCCCTTCGACGAGATCGACCGATGGCATCTCGAAACCAATGACGGCCTCGCCCGAGAGCGACTCGGCCTGGAACTCCTCGATGTCGGTGTTCGTGCCGTAGACGCACACGCCTTCCGCGTTGAAGATGCCGATGCCGAAGACGAAATCGTCGATGGCATGCCGCGCGCGGACGGTCATCGTGACGGTGACCGGCTCGCCGCTGTGGAAGATCTGCGTCGTCTCGCCCGCGCTGTTCGTGAAGGTGACGTCGGTGATCTGCACTTCGCCCGATCCCCACCGCCCTTCACTGGCCTTGGTCATGTCGGCCGCGATCTCGCCGATGTCGGCCGGTCCGGCCTCGACGGCTGGCGCCTCCTCGACGTCGTGGCGGGCCTTGGCGTCGCTCGTGGCGAGGAAGTGCTCCTCCTGCCGTTCGACGTCGGACACGTAGGCGCCAATTACGCGCTTCGGATCGCCCTGGGTCCGCTTCTGCCCCGCGTCAATCCACAGCGCGTCGTCGCAGAAGCGCTCGACGAGGCCGAGCGAGTGCGTGACGAGCAGGATCGTCTTGTTCCGGCGCTTGAACTCGGCGAACTTGTCGAGGCACTTGTGCGTGAAGCCCTCATCGCCCACGGCGAGGACCTCGTCGACGAGCAGCACGTCCGGGTTGACGTTGACCGCGACGGCGAACCCGAGGCGCATGTACATGCCCGACGAGTAGGTCTTCACCGGCGCGTCGATGAACTCGGCCATCTCCGCGAAGTCGACGATTTCGTCGAAGCGCTCCTGCACCTCGCGGCGAGAGAGGCCGAGCATGATGCCGTTGATGAAGACGTTCTCGCGCCCAGAGATCTCCGGGTGGAAACCCGCGCCGAGCTCGATGAGCGCCGAGATACGGCCGCGCACGGTGACGGTCCCGCTGGTGGTCTTGGTGACGCCCGCCACGAGCTTCAACTCGG
>CALFMR010000038.1 GCA_937880585.1 uncultured Acidobacteriota bacterium | reverse complement strand
CCCCGGGCCTTCAGGCCCGGGGACGCGCTGTCAGTACTTCAGAATCTTGCCGACCACTTCGCGTTGCTTGTCGAACAGCGTGCGCAGGCCGGTGTCGGCGAGGACGAGAAGCGCGTCGAGCTCGCTGCGATCGAACGGCTGCGCTTCGGCTGTGCCCTGAATCTCGATGAATTTGCCGCCCGACGTCTTGACGACGTTCATGTCCACGTCGGCGCGCGAATCTTCCTCGTAGGCGAGATCCAGGAGCGGCGTGCCCGCGACGACACCGACGCTCGTGGCCGCGACGTAGTCGGTGACCGGGATGCGCGGCAGCACGGCCTGTTCGCGCAGGCGTTCGAGCGCGAGGACGAGCGCGACGAACCCGCCCGTGATCGACGCTGTCCGCGTGCCGCCGTCTGCCTGCAGGACGTCGCAGTCGATCCAGATCGTGCGCTCGCCCAACTCCGTCATCGTCACGACCGAACGCAGCGACCGGCCGATGAGCCGCTGAATCTCCTGCGTGCGGCCGCCGACCTTGCCCGCCGTCGACTCGCGCGTCATGCGCGTCGTCGTCGCGCGCGGCAGCATGCCGTATTCGGCCGTGATCCAGCCCTTGCCGGCGCCGCGCAGGAACGGCGGCACGCGTTCTTCGATTGACGCCGTACACAGCACGCGCGTGCGGCCGACCTCGATCATCACGGAGCCTTCGGCGTGCACGGACACACCCGTGGTGAGGCGCGTCTCGCGGACCGCGTCGGCCAGTCGGCCATCGATTCGAGTCATGCGATCGAACTCATCCTTTCCTGACCCAGCTCGGGGCCTTGGGCAGCGGGTACCGAAGATCGAGGTGGCCGACGAGCGTCTCCACCTGTTTGCCGTTCACGAGAATCTGCACGGCCGCCACGTTCGGCACGTTCACCGTGACGGCGTTGACGATGGCGTAGACGGTCAGGGCTTCGTCGAGCGACCCGCCTGTCTGGCCGCTGACGATCGTGCCGCCGAGGTCGACGTATGCGTCGCCCTCTTTCGTTACGAAGACGGCGTTGACCGTCGTGCCGGCGGGAATCGCGGATCGTTGTCCGGCCGGCGGTGCCTGCACCTGCGCTTCGACGATGTGCTGCACTTGTTCAGCGGGCGTCGCGCCGTACGGCACGTCCTGACTGACGGGCGTGAGGCTCGTGCCATCGCTCGACACGTAGAACAGCGTCGCGCTGATCTTGCGCGATTCGCCAGGCGTCGCCGTTGCCGCTGGCGTGCCGGAGCCGCTGCCGGGGGGGCCGAGCAGGCGGTTGAGCCGTGCGGACACGAACCAGATGCCGGCCATGAGCAGCACGACGCCCGCGGCGATGCCAATCCATACTTGGCGCCGCGAGAACAGGCTGGGCACGCCGCCCGATCCGGAGGGCACGTCGTCGTTGATCACTGCGTGGCCCCCCGTCCTGCCGGCGTCGTGAGTGCGCCGCGCCGCGCGTCGGCAATCGCATCGAGGATCGCGTCGACGATGGCGTTCTGCCGTGCGTCACTCGCAAGCGCGTGCTCGTCATCCGCGTTCGTCAGAAAGCCGACCTCGACGAGCACCGCCGGCATGTTCGCGGCGACGAGCGACCGGAGCGGCAAACGTTCGGTCGGCCGCGCGAACAGCGGCACGCCGTGTTCCGACAGGTGCCGCGCGACCGTGGCGGCGAGCACGGCGGACTGGTCCGCGTACGGAATCTGCGCGAGGTCCCACGGCACGATGTCGATCGAGCGGCTGCCGCCGCCGACGACCGGCACGGGCAGGTCGCTCGTCGCGGCCAGCGCCGCGCGCGTGTTGTAGGTGTCGAGCGCGAGCGACAGCACCTGGGCGCCGTTCACCTTCGGCTCGAGCGACGCGTCGGCGTGCAGGCCGATGAAAAGATCCGCCTTGTTGTTGTTGGCGATGGCCGTTCGCCGATCGAGTGCGACGTTCTCGTCCGACGAGCGCGTCAGCACGACGCGCAATCCGATGCGTCCTTCAATCGTCGCCTGCAGCTTGCGCGCGAGCGTCAGGACAAGATCCTTTTCCGTCGTCCCACCCACGCCGCGTGCGCCCGCGTCGTCGCCGCCGTGGCCCGGGTCGATCACGATCGTGCGGATCGTTCCGGCGGGCGTCGTGTCGACCACGGGCGGCGCGGGCGCCACGGACGGTGCGCCGTTTGCCGGCGGCGTAGCGGGCGTCGCCGGCACGGCGGGCGGCGGTGGTGGCGCACCAGGCGGCAAGAGATCGATGACGACGTGCGCGGGATCGCTGTCGTCCACGCGGAACGTCGCCGCCGACGGCCCGAGATCGACGATGAGCGACGGCCCGCTGGTATGGATGGCGGCGACGAGCTCGGGCGCGAGCCCGCTGACCGGCGCGACATCGAGCGCGACCGCATCAAAGCGCACGGTGAGCTGATTGCCGGTGCGTGTGACACGGTGCGGCGCGGGCGGCGTGACGTCGAGCGTCAGTCGTGCGCCCGTGGCTTCTCGATCGAAGCGGCCGCTCACGTGCGGCAGCCGGACGTCACCGACGAGGATGAGATGCGACGCGCGCCGCACCTCGACCGGCGCGCCAATCGCCGGGCCGAGCGCTACGCGGATGAAGTCCACGGGCACTTCCCAGTCGCCGCGTTCGCGCCGGACCGCGGCGGGTAGCGAGACGATGCGTCCGCCACCGAGCGAGACGAACGTCTGTCCCGGAATGAGCAGAATCGTCTGGCCGCGTGCCTGAACCGTGAGGCCGCCGGCGAGCGCATCTTCGGCGACGCTCAGTCCGAAGATCGGCGTGAGCGCGCGAAGCGATACGAAGTCGACGTTGTTGTTCGTGCGAAATGGCAGCGCGTGTGGGCCGGCCGTCGTGTACAACGTGTAAGCCGCCGGCTGCGCCCGCGAGCGCGGGCCGGCCAGCAGGCACGCCATCAGGACGGCAATCGTCCACCACAGGATCCGACGGGGCCCGGCGACCGGGACGCGCATCTCTCGCAACGGCTCATCATAACAATGTGCCGCGCCCGATCGCGCGCGAACGGCCGCGGCTAGCGCGACCGATCGGTGAAGGCCGCGCGCGTCGTCGCCGGCTCGATGATCGCGAACGACACGAGCACGGCGGCGGCCGCAGCGAGGAGCAGCACGCCCAGTCCCGCCGTGCCCGACGTCATCGCCAGCACGCCAGCGCCAGCGAGTGTCAGGGTGAAGACGACATCCGCCGCGCGAATCCACGCGCCCGCGCGTGAGTACTGCGACCGCCACTCGGCGGGATACAAGCGGGCCGCGAACCACAAGTGCAAACGAAGCGCGCCGGCGACGACGGCGGCAACGACGGCCGCGACGGCCAATGCCGGACCGAACGGCGAGCCCAGACGCGGTGTCGCGCGCCAGAGAGGGAAGAGCAGCAGGAGATAAATGATGGCCGCGGTTGCCTGATGGAACTGCCACCACCAGCGCGCCTCGGCTTCGGTCGCGGATGGCGGAGGCGCGGAGGCAATGCGATCCAGCGCACGCGTGTCGCCGGAGTCGAGCGCTGCCCGAACGTGTCGAAGCCCGTCGGCCAGTTCGGCCGCCGACGACAGCCGATCGGCGGGCGCCTTTTGCAGGCACGCTGAGATCAGCCGATCGAGTGCGTCGACGACTGGGACAGGCCACGCGGCCGGCGCGGCATCGCGCAGCCGGACCGGTTCGCGCTCGAGGATGCTCGCCATCGTCGCCGCGGCGTCGACGCCGGAAAAAGGTGTTCGGCCCGTCGCCAGCTCGAAGAGCACCACGCCGGCCGCGAAGATGTCCGTGCGCGCGTCGGTTGGCTCGGCTCGGATCTGCTCGGGTGCCATATACGCGGGTGTGCCGAACGCGGCATCGCCAAGCGTGGGCGCCAAGGCGCGTCCGGTGGCATCGGCCATACGCGCAAGACCGAAATCGACGATGCGCGTCGCGCCAGTCGCATCGCGCATGATGTTTTCCGGCTTCACGTCGCGATGGACCACGCCCTGGCGATGCGCGGCATCGAGCGCGTCGGCCAAGCCGATCGCCGTGTCGAGCGCGCGTACGATCGGGAGCGGACCGTTCGCCAGTTCGTCGCGCAGCGTGCCGCCCGCGAGATATTCAGCGGCGATGTACACGCGGCCGGCGATCTCGTCGAGCGCGTAGACCGTCGCGATGCCTGGATGGACGAGCGAGGCGGCCGCGCGCGCTTCGCGTCGAAGGCGCGCCCGGCGCGTGTCGTCATCGGTCGCCTCGTCCGGCAGCGCCTTGAGCGCGACCGGGCGTCCGAGCCTCGTGTCTTCCGCGAGATAGACGATGCCCATGCCGCCCGCACCGAGCACGCGGTCGATGCGGTACGGACCGACACGATCGCCGGATGCGAGCGTGGCCGCGATGGATGGCGTCTGACGACCTGAGGACGCAGGCGTGGCAATCGCCGGCAAGACGCCGCCAGCGGTGGCGTCCAACCAGCCGGCCGCGCGATCGTGCGCGCCGAGGAGCGAGGTGACCTCGGCCGCGACGCGCTCGTCATCGCCGCAGCCCGCATCGACGACGGCCGCACGCTCCGCGGGAGGTGCGGCGAGCGCGCGATGGAAGATCGCCGAGACACGAGCCCAGCCGGCGGCGTCGAGCGGCGCGCGGTCGCTCACGGTTCAGCACGTCCTTCCAGTTCGCGCACGAACCACGCGCGCGCCATCGTCCACCGGCGTTTGACGGTGGCGGGGAAGATGCCGAGCGCGTCGGCCGTCTCGTCGATCGACCAGCCGCCGAAGACGCGCAGTTCGACGAGCCGCGCGAGGTCGCCGTTCGTCGCCGCGAGACGCGTGAGCGCGCGATCGACGGCCACGACGTCGAGCACCGCGCCGCCGTCCGACGCGAGCAGGCCGTCGTCGAGCGTCACCTGGATCGGCGAGCCGCCGCGCTTGACGGCGCCGCGGGCACGCGCGCGCTCGACGAGCAGCCGCCGCATCGAGATGGCGGCGAGCGCCATGAAGTGCGCGCGGTTCTCCCAGCGGACGGGCGCGTCGCGTGCGAGTCGCAGGTAGGCTTCGTGGACGAGCTCGGTGGCCTGGACGCTCGGCGCGCGCTCGCGTCGCACGTAACGGCCGGCCAAGCGCCGGAGCTCGGCGTACACGTCGGCCATCATCCGGTCCACGTGCTCGTGTGATGCCACGGCGCCGCGATTATAGCGGCCGGTCGTCCGAGCCTCCGGTTCGCCGCTTGACTCGATGGTGCGCTTCGACATACTAATCGGTATGTTGCCACGGCGGCCCGTCATGTCCGCGCGGCGGCCCTGGTGCCCTGATATAAGGTAAGAGACGCTTGGTCGTCGTGTGCCGTCCGGTTGCACGCAGCCGGTCCTGACCTCGGCTCCTCACGACAGACGCTCGCTCCCCCTTGCTTTCAACATTGGTCACACGCCCTTATGGCTCTGTCTCTATCTCTGTCGGTCCGACGTCCAGGTCTGTCCCTCGCCACGAGTCTGGCATGCGTGGCGCTTGCCGCGTTCGCCACGGGCTGCGGCTCTTCACAACCGGCGGCCGGCGGCGGACCGCCTGGTGGAGGTGCGCCAGCGCTGCCCGTCGAGGTGGCCACGCTCGCGCCGACGCCGGTTGACGACATCGCGGAGTTCGTCGGCCTCGTCCGTTCGCGCCGCTCGACGACGATCCAGCCGCAAGCTGAAGGCATCATCACGGCCATCCGCACGAAGTCGGGGGATCGCGTGTCGCCCGGCGCGGTCCTCTTCGAGATCGACGCGGCGCCACAGCGCGCGGTCGTCGCCAGCCTGACGTCGCAGCGCGCCGCGCAGGACGCCAACCTCGCGTTCGCGCGCCAGCAGGCCCAGCGGGCGAAGAGCCTGCTGGACGTCGGTGCCATGAGCCAGCAGGAATACGAGCAGGCCATGACGCAGGAGAAGACGGCCGAAGCGCAGTTGAAGTCGATCGACGATCAAATCGCGCAGCAGCAGGCCGAGCTCGACTACTACCACGTCGTCGCGCCGACCGAAGGCATTGTCGGCGACGTGCCGGTGCGCGTCGGCGATCGCGTGACGAAGACGACGCCGCTCACGACGATCGACGCGTCGGGCGGACTCGAGGTCTACATCAACGTGCCGGTGCAGCAGGCGTCGCGACTGAAGATCGGGCTGCCCGTGCGGCTCGTCGACGAATCGGGCGCCACGCTCGCTACCGAGCGCGTCAACTTCATCGCGCCGACCGTCGACGACGCGACGCAGACCGTGCTCGTGAAGACACCGCTCACCGCTGACGGCCGCTTTCGCACCGATCAGTACGTGCGGACGCAGATCGTCTTCAGCTCCGCGCCGGGCCTGACGATTCCGGTCACCGCCGTCACGCGCGTCAACGGCCAGTACTTCGTGTTCGTCGCCGAGTCGAATGGCAAGGGCGGCACGGTGGCGCACCAGCGGCCGGTGACGCTCGGCCGCGTCGTGGGCAACACGTACGTGCTCGAGTCGGGCCTGAAGGCGGGCGACGTGCTCATCGTGTCGGGCATCCAGAAGAT
>CALFMR010000037.1 GCA_937880585.1 uncultured Acidobacteriota bacterium | reverse complement strand
ACGCGTAGAAGTTCGCCAGTTGCTCTACGGTCGTCGACCACACGTCTATCGCATCCTGTTCACGATCGAAGGCGACGTCGTACAAGTCCTTCACATCCGGCATGGACGGCGGCGGGCGGTCAGGCTCCAGCCTCGCTAAAAAGCCTGGAAGCGCTTCTAGTCCGTGGAGCGACCGTGTCGGCTGGGTCGAGCCGTCTCACAACGTGCTCACGCTCGCGCTCCTCAGAGCATGAAGCGCAAGCCCCCCAACACCGACGTCTCCACCCACGCGCAGGAGAAGACGTCGCTGCCGGTGCGTGTGTGTGTCGCCCTGCCTTCAGCTCTTCGCTGCGAAGTGCGGGTTCTCGATGATCCCGATCACGTTGCCGAACGGATCGGCGACGGTCGCGACCTTGATGCCCTCGCCGACGTCCTGAATCGCATGTCGCGGCTCGGCACCGTGCGCGAGCATGTGCGCGTGTGCGGCGGCGATGTCGGCGACGCCCCAGTACGCGACGGCGTTGTTGCCAACCGTGACGTGCGCGACGTTTGGATCGAGCCCCAGCTCATACCCGCCGATCTCGAAACCGACGTAGAACGGCTGATCGAAGTATGGCGCGACGCCGAACGCCGACGCGTACCACGCCTTCGCTTGGGCGAGATCCGGCGCATGATAAATGACGGTCCGCAGTCCAAGAAACATGTCCATGTCTCCGTGCGGAAGGCGCAGCACGCGGCGCAGGCCGCGCACACGTCTTCCGTGCTCGCGTTGGCCTACGTCTGCAGTCCTGCGAAAGGGGCGGCAGGTAGGGTCCTCTGATTGACGACCGGTCGAGGACCCGCTAGGTACGGCGATTACCGTAACACACGCGCAAGGGGACGCAAACCGAACGCCGCCCGCATCGCCTGCAGCGCTTTCTCCATCGACTCTCGCGCCGCGGCATCGATGAACGGCGCCGCGACGAGCCGCAGCATCGCCGGGACGGAACGGCTCAGACTCACCGACTCGCATTCGGCGACGACGCCGGCCGGCGTCTGCTCGAAGCGCCAATAGACGCGCCAACGCCACAGAAATCCGTGGTCGTCATCTGGCGCCGCTTCGTGTTCGCGCGGCGTACCGGCCTGCTCGATCTCGACGATTCGCGTGGCGATGCTCACGCTGCGCGCGCGCCCCGGCGCGATCGTGTGGAACGTGACGAGATGTTCAGTCGCGTAAACGACGGTCAGCACCTTCTGCCGTCGCAGCCTGAGTCCGACTTTGATCCAGCCGGGCCCACGATCGATCACGCGGGAGGCGATCACGTCGTCGGGTGACGCCGGCGGGATGCTCGTTTCGAGGCTCGAGACGACGTCACTCACTGTCGCGCCGGGGATCAGAACGTCGCCGCGCCAGTGATGCACGAGCGCGTCGGGAATTTCGATCTCCCGACCGTTCTCCGCTCGCACCTCGATCGGCGCCACGACCATCGAGCCATCCAGCACGTTCTGCCGTGCGCCCGCCAGTGCAGGCGCGTCGATCGCGAGAAAGGGCCCCGACGCCACGTCGTCCTGCGCCATCCGCGCCTCGATGGTCGCGACGTACTGGTCCCACGCGTCGAGCGTCTCGCGATTGGGCCCGCGATCCGCGGAGCCCTGGGCCTTCAGGCCCAGGGGCATCTGGAACCACGGCGTGGGCGCCTCCCTGGGCCTGAAGGCCCAGGGCTCCACAGATGACCGCGCGTCGTGTCCTGCCGACACGACGACGCTCGACGCGAGCATCGCGACCAGTACCATCACGATTCGGTGACCTCGACTCATCCGCGCCTCCCATCAGGACATGCGCGGAAGACGGCTGCGCCGGCTCATGCCGGCGCGCGTGAGCCGCACCGGCCCCTTCCGTCGCATTACCGGGCAGGAGGTCGTCATGACCGCAGGATCTGCTTCTCCCCGACCCGCGGCGTTCCGCGAAGCGTCGCGCGTGCTCACGAGCGTGCTCGCGCCGATCGAGCGACGCGTGCTCGTCGCCATGGCCCAGCGGATGCCACGGGCCATCGGCCCGGATCATCTGACCGCGCTCGCGCTCCTCGCGATGGTGGGCGCCGGCCTGTCGTACTGGCTCTCGGCGACCACGCCAGTCGGCCTCGTCCTCGTCGTCGTCTGCCTGGCAATCAACTGGTTCGGCGACAGCCTCGACGGAACGCTCGCCCGCGTGCGGCACCAACCGCGGCCACGCTACGGGTTCTATGTCGATCACGTCGTCGACTCGATCGGCGCGGCGTGCCTGCTCGGCGGACTCGCGATGTCCGGCCACATGCACCCACCCGTCGCACTGGGGTTGCTCGCCGCGTACCTGCTCCTTGCGAGCGAGTCGTATCTGGCGACGCACGCGGTCGGTGAGTTCCGGCTGAGCTATTTCAAGGTCGGCCCGACGGAGTTGAGGATCCTGCTCGCGATCGGCACGCTCACCCTGCTCTGGCAGCCGACGGTCCACATCGGACCGTGGACGATGCGCCTGTTCGATGTCGGTGGAGCGATCGCGATCGTCGCGCTCGTCGTCACGTTCCTCGTCGCAGCGGGGAGACACACGCGGATGCTCTACCTGGCGGAGCCCGTTCCGCCCCCGCCGGATGCCGCGCTTACGTCTCACG
This sequence comes from uncultured Acidobacteriota bacterium, assembly GCA_937880585.1. GTDB lineage: Bacteria > Acidobacteriota > Vicinamibacteria > Vicinamibacterales > SCN-69-37 > CALFMR01. The sequence continues at coordinate 155 of CALFMR010000037.1, read as the reverse complement.
CCCCACGACCGGCTCTCGATTCGCGCACGGAGCCCGTTCGATGACGATCTCGCGCCTGTGCGTGACCGCGCGACGGTTCGCGCGCTTCAATGCCGTCAGCGCGCTCGGCATGGGCGTGCAACTTGTCGCACTGGCCGTGCTCGTCGGACCGGCGG
>CALFMR010000036.1 GCA_937880585.1 uncultured Acidobacteriota bacterium | reverse complement strand
CCCTAATCCTTCATCTCTTCTTCGACCTCAAGTCCTTCTTCGCCAATCAAGTGATTCGGCGCTGCGAACAAGGCCACGTCGATCGCCCTGAACCAGAAGGGCTCGCCGGCGGAGTCGACAAAGGAGTAGCAGCCTTCATTCGACAGCTCCAGCATGGAGAAGATGTAGTCCAGAGGCCCGATGTCATGGAACTCGCTCGGCTCATCCGGCTCTCCATCTAGTTCAACCACCGGCGTGCCGTCTGAGTACCAGATGCGAATCGTTTCATCGGGAACCTCAGCTCCGTGGCTGTTTTCGTCCGGGTGTCCCTTCTGAAAACGGCCGAGATCTACAGTGTCGAACCTGAAGTGCCACGAAAGGAGGTGTTTCGGTTGTACCGCATATCGACACCCATCAACGCCTTCGAAGACGATGAACTCTTCAGGCGGGCGTTCGCTCTGTAGGAGTCTCCACAGCCGCGAATACTCGCCATCCCCAAGCAGGACATCCACGGTCTCGGCCCGGCCTCGCAACTTCATCTGGATGAACCATGGAGTGACGTCCATGTCGATCCCAGCCCTCTCGATTTCCTTCTTCGTTCCACGATCGTAGAAAAGTGGATCGATTGAGCGACGTCGACCGTCCTCGACGAACGGGAGCCTCGACATCACCTTCTTGGTTCGAGGAAACACCACGTCAAGCGGTTGTCCAAGTACCTCGCACAGTTTCGTCGCCAGCACGAACCCAACGTCGATGTCGTTGCTCGTTTCGAGACGCTGGATATGCTGCTGACTGACGCCGACCTTCGTTGCTAGGGCACGCTGCGACAGCTTCAGGTCCGTCCGCAGCTGCCGGATGCGGTTGGACAATCGCAAGGCCCTTTGTTTCCGCTCAGCCCGAGGAGTGGCAGCTCCCTCCTTTTTCTGAACCATGACATCATGATGTGTCTAGACACTTAAATGTGTCAATGCTGGGCTGCGTCATTCGGAGTCTGCGCCGACGTTCGGACTCCGACGATTGCGGCTCCGCCCGGCCAAACCTGTCTGGGATTCGAACTCGCCATGATCGAGCCAACCTGCTGACGCTGTGGATGTTAGCGGGACCGCGCGACCGCGATTCCCCTCACGCGGAGAAGGGGCAGGCGAAAATCGAACCTGGGCAAGTTATTGGGAGACAGGAACTTGGAATGCCCTGGGATAGTTGGCTGGGAGGCAGGGATTCGAACCCCGATAATCGCGTCCAGAGCGCGATGTCCTACCGTTGAACGACCTCCCAGCAAGGAGAAACGGCCGTCGGCGAGACCTACAAACGTAACAGTACAGGCCCGAAACGGGCAAGGGGCTCGCCAGCGCGGGGCCGGCGCATGGCGCGCGTCCTGGGGCCGGATGCGCGCGAAACAACCCGTCCGGCGGCGCTTTCGAGCGAAGCAGGCTAGCCGAGGGAATCCAGGTCGGCGCGACCGCGTGGTCAGGCGACGGCATCGGGACCGGTCGCGTCGGCGGTCGGTCCCGAGAACTCGACCTCGATCCCGCCAGCGCCCGGCCGCTTGAGGTCGAGCGTGATCCCAGATCGATCCGCGCCTTCCTGCGCGATCGTGAGCCCGAGGCCGCGCGATCCCGGACGCCGGTTCCATCCCTCATCGCCGCGGAACCGCTTGGCCGCGGCCAGCGCGCGGAACTGCTCATCGTCGAGCGACGTGCCGGTGTCGGAGACCCAGAGGCGAAAACGTCCCGCGTCAGCCTCGCGCGCGAGGCCAATCGTGACCGAGCCGCCGGACGAGCTGTACCGGATGGCGTTGTCGACGACGTTGGCGACGGCGCGTTCGAAGAGCGCCTCATCCGCGCGGATCGCGATCGGCCGGTCCGGCGGCGCGACGTGCAGCGCGACGCCGGCCGCCTCCGCAATAGGCGCGTGCGTCGCGGCGACGCGGTTGACGAGCGCCCCGAGATCCACGCGCGTCGCGGCGAGCGCCTCGCCCGTCTTGAGCCGTGCGGCGAGAGTCAGATTTTCGATGCGCGCCGAGAGATCGTGCGTCTGGCGGAGCGCGTCGCGCACGTGCCCGGCCGCGTCGGGCGCGGCGACGTGCGCTCGAATCGCGGTCAGGCGCGCTTCGAGCTCGGCGAGCGGCCGGCCGATGTCGTCTTCCGTCGATCGCACGAAGCGGCGCAACATCTCGTCCTGATCGTCGATGCGTGCGCGCCGCTGATGGAGATCGTTGGCCGCGTCGTTGAAGACGAACGTCAGCGAGCTCAGCTCGTCGCGGTGCGCGTCCGGGGCGATCGTCGCGTAGTCGGCCGCGACCGACTCGCGCGCGTCGCGCGCCAATCGCCGCACGCGCCGGACCGTCTGCTGACTCGCGATCAGGCCGACGACGAAGCAGACGGCGAAGACACCGGCAGCCGCCTCGATCCGCTGCGCCAGCCGCCCGGGCGGCGGCTGCATACGGCCGAGAAAATACGCGCACGGGCTGTCGATCCATCCCGTCGGCATGGCGACCTGCACGCCCATTCCTGTCGGCGACGCGTAGGACTCCATCGCGAACGGCACGCCGGTTTGCAGCCGATGCCGAAGCTCGAGCGGAAACCGTGGATTGGCGGAGCTCGATCCCAGAAAGTTGTCGTCGAACGCGAACAGCTCGAACGCCTGGGGCTGCACGCGCGGGCGTGGCGGCAGATCGTCGGGCGACGCGGGCACGAACGTGCCATGGGCGGGCCGGCCTTCGAGCGGGCCGGTGAGGAACCACGTCGGGTCGCTCTCGCAGCGCTCGCGCACCTGATCGTTGATCTGCGATTCGACGACGCGATGGAGCGCGGTCCCGAGATCATGCGTGCGCATCCAATCAATCGGCACGACGATGAGAGCCGTTGCGGGAACGGCGGCGGCAACGGTAGCCACGAGCACGCGGCGCCAGATGGTCATGTATGGATTATTACGGCCGCGGACCACCAGTCGTTGCGGACCGCGGACGCGGCTGATTTACTCGAGAATCCGCCAGAGATACCACGCCGCGACGGATCGATACGGCCGCCACGGCTCGGCCAGCCGCAGCATCGTCCGCGGCGCGGGACGCCGCTTCAGGCCGAACAGCTTCTGCACGCCCTTGACGATGCCGAGGTCGGCCACGGGAAAGACGTCTGGCCGGTTCAGGCGGAACATGAGGAACATCTCGGCGGACCACCGGCCGAGACCCTTGACGGCCGTAATGGCCTCGACGACCTGCTCGTCCTCGTGATCTTCGAGTGCGGCGAGATCGAGCCGGCCGTCGCCGACGTGCTCGGCCAGATCGCGCAGGTACGAGATCTTCGGCCAGCTGACGCCGGCCGCGCGCAGCGCGTCGGGATCGACGGCCAACAGCGCAGCGGGCGTCAGCGCATCGAGGCCGCCGACGAGGACGAGAACGCGCTGATAGATCGTCTCGGCCGCCTTGCCCGACAACTGCTGCGCCAGGATCGCACGCACGAGCGCGGCAAACGGTGCGCGCGTCCGCGCATCGGGCAGCCGGCATCGCCCGACCTTCTTGATGAGCGCCGCCAGCTTCGGGTCGCGTCGCATCAGGTACCGGCGGGCGCGCAGGAAATCATCTTCCGCCATGCAGCGGGCACTCCCGACCGGACGTGCCGCGACCGTCATCGCCGCACGGCGCGACGTCGTGCGTGCCATGGACTTCACGGCGGTCGCCGCACGCGGCGTCGACGCGGGCTTCCGCCGGCGCTTCGTCGCGGCGCTCGCGCTGCGGCGCGCGATCTTGGGCTTGGTCGGCATCACGAACGACTGACACCGGCTGCGTGCAGTGCGGCGTCGAGACGCGCGATCACGCGATCGCGGCCGACGAGCGCAACGACATCGAAGAGACCAGGACTGACGGCCTGTCCAGTCACCGCGACCCGCGTGGCGTGAATGAGCGGACCTGCTTTGATACCGCGTTCGTCCGCCAGCGCGCGAAGCGCCGCTTCGGTCGTCGCCGCGTCGAACGGCTCGACCGATGCCAGCCGGTCGCGCCACGCCTGCAGGTGTTCGTGAACGCCGGCGGCATTCAGATATTTCGCTTCCGCCGCCGGATCGCGCACGACCTCATCGTCAAGAAACGGTCGGAGCAGCGGAATGAAGTCCGTCAGCTTGCGCACGCGCGGACGCACGAGCTCGACGACCTGCGCCATCCACGCCTGCCGTGCGCTGTCGAGGTCCGAGCGCCACAACCCGGCAGCCTCGAGCGTGGGCCGCAGCCGCGCGACGATCGCGTCAGGCGACATACGCGCGAGGTATTGCTGATTGAACCAGTCGAGTTTCTCGGGATTGAAGACCGCGTTGCCGCCGCTGATGCCTTCGAGCGTGAAGCGGGCAACGAGCTCCTCACGTGTGAAGACTTCCTGATCGCCGCTGCCCGGCGACCAGCCGAGCAGCGCGAGGAAGTTCACCATCGCCTCGGGCAGATAGCCCTGCCCCTCGTACTCGCCGACCGACGTTGCGCCGTGGCGCTTGCTCAGCCGCTTCTTGTCAGGGCCAAGGATGAGCGGCACGTGCGCGAACGCCGGCACCGGCGCGCCGAGCGCGCGATAGATCAGAATCTGCTTCGGCGTGTTCGAGATGTGGTCGTCGCCTCGCACGACGTGCGTCATCTCCATCTCGACGTCGTCTATGACGACGGAGAGCTGGTAGGTGGGATGGCCGTCGGAGCGGACAAGGACAAAGTCCTCGATGACGTCGTGCGCGACGGTGATACGGCCGTGGACGAGATCGTCGAACGACGTCTCGCCATCTGGGACGCGGAAGCGAACGACGTGCGCCTCGCCGGCCGCGTCGCGGCGGGCGATTTCGTCGGCTGACAACTCGCGGCAGCGGCGATCGTACCGCCATGCCCCACCGGTGCTCTCGACGGCTTCACGCCGCGCCTTCAGTTCGTCCGGCGTGCAGTAGCAGTGATAGGCGTGGCCATCCGCGACGAGGTGCGCGGCGGCCTCGCGATATTTCGACAGACGCTCGCTCTGGAAATACGGCGCGTGCGGACCGCCGACGCCGGGGCCTTCATCCCAATCGAGGCCGAGCCATCGCAGGCTGTCGAGAATGCCCGTCACCATGTCGGCCGACGAGCGCTCGACGTCGGTGTCTTCGATGCGCAGGATGAACGCGCCGCCGTGGCGCCGCACGTAGAGCCAGTTGAACAGCGCGGTGCGCGCGCCGCCGACGTGCAGATACCCCGTTGGCGACGGCGCAAAACGAAGGCGAACGGTCACGCGCTCATTTTATGCGTGACTTCCGGCTTCTGGCTTCGAACTTCCAACGTGATCCGTGTTCTTCACGGGCGTGCGGGCGCTGCCGCGGTGCCCTGGCGGAGCTCGGCCGACCAGCGGAGGGCTTCGGCGTAAGCGGCCGGCAGGACCGTGGGATTGACGCCCGTGCCGCGCGAGAGCTCGTAGCAGCGATCCCAGCTTCCCTGTTCGTAGGCGACGGTGCAGTCGAGCAGGCGGCGGCGCGCGTTCTCCTCGCCGAGCAGTGCGTCGCGCACCGGCTCGGGCAGCGGCATCGCCTCGACGACGGCCGGCATGGGCTGGCCGAGGATGGCATCCATCAGCGAGCACATCCCCACGAGGAACCCTTCGGCAGCCGCGTCATCGTCACCAGTGCTCGCGCCGAGCAGCTCGCAGCAGCGCGCGCGAATCGTCGCCATCGCCAGCAGCTCCGCGTGCGCCTGCTGGCTGAGACCGGCCAGCGCCCAGAGCGATGCCCATCGACGCACGGTGTCGCGTCCGAGCAACAACAGTGCCTCGCGGATCGACTGCACCGTCGTCCGCAGCGCATACGCCGCGGAGTTCACGGTCCGAAGGATCAGGAAGCAAAGCGTCGGATCGTGCTTGATCAGATCTTCCAACTGATGGACGGACAAGCGCGGATCGTTCAGCGCCTGCAGCAGGCGCAGGCTCGCCAGGTGCTGTGCCGGAACGGGACGGCTCTCGCGGATCGCGGGTCGGCCGAGGAAGAAGCCCTGGAAGAGATCGTAGCCGCCGGTCACGGCCTGCGTGAACGCCTCGGCCGTCTCGATGCGCTTGGCCACGAGCTTGGGCATCGCCGCGGCGGCCACCGCCGGCAGACGCGCGGCAGTCGTGCCCGCGCGCAGGACATCAATCTTCACGTACTGGACGAGCGGCACGAGCTCGGCCGTCCACGCCGTGACGGTGAAGTCATCGATCGCCAGCGCATACCCGTCGTCGCGCAGACGGCGACAGGCGGCGAGGACGTCGGAATCCGCCTCGATGTCGGCACCGAGCTCGAGGACGACACGGTCGCGCGGCAGGACGGCGGGGACGCCGTCGAGGAGGAGCCGCCGCGTCACGTTGATGAAGGCCGTGCGTCCGCTCGTGAGCGTGTCGAACCCGATGGCGAAGAGCCCGTCGATGACCTTGGCTGTGGCGTAGTCGTGCTGGACGCCGGTCATGGTGCTGGCGTCGGCGGCCTGGCGATAGAGCAGCTCGTAGCCGGCGATGCGGCCGGTGGTGTCGAGAATGGGCTGACGCGCGACGAAAATGCGCGCGGGGGCTTCGGACGAAGACGGCAGGGCCATACGGACTCCGGAGCCGGGACAGACCCCGGCCTGCCGGATCAATCGGCCGCGCGCGCCGGATCTTGAACGCGCGAAGGCGCGCGACTAAACAGAGTTGATACCGCGAGGCCCCGAACGAAGTGAGGGTGCCGAGCGCCGTAGCGCTGGGGTGGGGCCCCAGCGCATTGCAAAGAAGATGACTCGCGAACAAAGTGAGGGCGCCGAAGCGCGTAGGCGCGGGCGTGGGGCGCCGCGGCGTCACGCGCGCTATAGTTAGCTTATGCAACTATCTGCCCGCCGTCCGGCGCCCGCGCTGCTCGATCTGGGCATCGCGATCACACGGCTCGTGCGGACGCACGCCGCGCGGACGCGGCCGGCGGGGCTCACGCTCGTCGAGCTGCGCGCGCTCGGCGCGGTCGACGCGGACCCGGACCTGTTGCTCAAGGATCTCGCCCTCGTCATGGGCCTCACGCCGGCGACGACGTCGCGGCTCGCGGCGCGGCTGGTGAGGCACGGGCTCGTCGAACGCCGTGCCGATCCGTCCGACGCGCGCGCCGCGCGCGTTCGGCTCAGCCGCCGGGGCGCTGCCGCCCTGGGGCGCGCACTGCGGACGCTCGAAGCGGTCATCGACGCGCGGCTCACCGGTCTCGACGCGGCCGACCGGCGCGCCATCGTGCGCATTGCCGAGCGCGTCCTGCCCGCGCTCGCGCCCGACCGGAGGACGTCGTGAGCGCCGCGCCCGAGGTCAACAAGTGGGTCGTGGCCGTCACGGTCATGACCGGCACGACGATGGCCGTGCTCGACTCGAGCATCGTCAACGTCGCGCTGCCGGACATGGCGGGCACGCTCGGCGCGACCATCGAAGAGATCGCCTGGGTCGTCACCGGCTACATCCTGTCGAACGTCATCATCATGCCGATCCTCGGCACGCTCGCCGAGCAGATCGGCCGCAAGCGGATGTATCAGATCGCGGTCGTCCTCTTCACGGTCGCGTCGATGGCGTGCGGCCTCGCGCGTAGCCTTCCCGCCATCGTCGTCTTCCGCGTGATGCAGGGACTGGGCGGCGGCGTGCTGATGACGGTGTCACAAGCGATCCTGCGCGAGAATTTTCCACCCGAAGAACAAGGCATGGCGATGGGCGTCTACGGCATGGGGGTCGTCATTGCTCCCGCGATCGGCCCAACGCTCGGCGGCTGGATCACGGACACGTACAGCTGGCCGTGGGTCTTCTACATCAACCTGCCCGTCGGCATCCTCAACTTCGTGCTGGTGCACCGCTTCATCCACGATCCGTCGTTCCTCGAGCGCAAGCGCGGCGGGCTCGACTGGACGGGCATCAGCCTGCTGGCGCTCGGACTCGGTGCGCTGCAGCTCATGCTCGAAAAGGGCGAGACGAAGGACTGGTTCGACTCGCCGTTCATCGTCGCGCTCGCGGTGATCGCGGTGGTCGGGCTGGGATCGATGATCTGGTACGAGCTCCGCACAGCACATCCAGCGGTCGATCTGCGGCTCGTCGAGAACCGATCGTTCGCCGCGGCGACAGCGGTCGGCGGCATCCTCGGTCTCGGACTGTATTCGAGCATCTTCATCCTGCCGCTCTTCCTCCAGACGATCCTCGGCTACACGGCGTACGAGTCAGGACTGGCGCTCATGCCGCGCAGCCTCGCCATGGCGGTCGGCATGCCGATCGCCGGACGGCTGTACAACCGCCTCGGACCGCGACTGATGGTCGTGACCGGCCTCGTCGTCAGCATCTATTCGTTCTGGGAGTTGTCGCGGATGGCGCCGATGACCGGCTTTTGGGACATCTTCTGGCCGCAGGTGTGGCAGGGACTCGGTTTCAGCCTGCTGTTCGTCCCGCTCAGCACCGCCGCGCTCGCGACGATCGAGAAGCCGCGCATGACCGCGGCGACGGGACTCTACAACGTCGTGCGACAGGTCGCCGGCAGCATCGGCATCGCGATCGCGGCGACGGAGGTGTCGCGCGGCACGACGAGCAGTTTCTCGACGATCACGACGCACGTGACGCCGTACGACACGCTCGCGCGCCAATGGATTGCGGGCGTGACGGCCGCGATGCAGGCGGCCGGATCATCAGCCGACGTTGCCGCGCACCAAGCCATCGCGCTGCTCTACGCGTCGATCGAGCACCAGGCGGCCGTGATCGCCTACGACCGCGTCATGTTCTTCATCGCCGTGCTCTTCATCATCGCCCTGCCGCTCGCGCTGCTCCTGCGCAAGGGTGCGGAGACGGGCGAAGCGCCTGTGCTGGCGGAGTAACACGACACGTTCGGAGTTTCCGAACTTCTGGCTTCTGGTTTCACACTTCTAACTTCCCACGCGCCGCCCGAGCCACGAGCAGCACGGTCCCGGCGACGAGCACCGTGTCCCAGACGTAATTCTCCGCCTCCACGCGCGCACCATTGTCCGTAGCCGTGACGACCAGCGGTAGATAGACCACGGCGACCACGACGAGCAACGCGACGCCCAGCCACAACGCCACGGTCCGCGCGCGGCCCGGCACGAACATGAAGGCGCCGGCGATCAACTGAATCGTGCCGAACCCGACGCCCAAGACGGCGGGCGCCGGGATCCAGGCCGGCGTCAGCTTCTGCAGCGGTACGCCCGGCGCGTGCAGCGGGTGCAGGATCTGCAGCACGCCGAACACGACCGACGCCATTGCAACGACGACGCGGCCCAGGGTCATGCGCCAGGAGGCGCTCGTGACGCGACCGCGGTGATTCATCTCGACGCCAGCCAACGCGAGCGCGCCGGCGCCGAAGGAGAAATCGCGCAACGCCACCGTCCACGTGATGCGGTCGACCGTGCGCAGTGCGTTCGGCACGTGCATGACGACGACGAAGATGAGGAGCATGAGCGCGAACAGATTCGCCGACAGCCAGACGTGCTGTCTCGTCACGAAGCTCAACGCGGTCGCATACAGCGCGACGCCCACGAAGTAGGCCAGGAACAGGCGGCCGGGCATCCACGATGGAATGTCGTCGCGCACGAAGGAGGTCAAGGTGAAGTGCTCGGCGGCAAATGCCGCGACGGCGCCGGCGAACAGCACCGGGCCGAGCACGACGAGCTTTTCGAGGCCGGCGGCCTCATTCAGATCGCGGCGCGCGACGATCACGCCAATGACGACGGCGAGCAGCCCGGAACACCAGGGCCAGAACAGGTACGGGGTCCCCACGGTCACGCTCCCCGCTGACGTTACGGCGAGTCTGGTTCCATGCCAAGATCCAGAAACGCCTACTTGCATGGAGCCAGCGACATGGTCCTGAATCTCGACGGCCACGGTCCACGCTACGCGCAGATCACGCGCGCCCTCGTCGCGCTCATCCAGCGCGGCGCGATCGCGCCCGGCAGCCGCGCGCCCTCGACACGCGACCTGGCCGAAACGGCCGGCTGCTCACGCAACGTCGCGCTGCTCGCCTATGAGCAATTGCTCATCGAGGGCTATTTCGTCGCCCGGCCCCGCGCGGGCACGTTCGTCTCGTCAGAACTGCCGCAGGCAGACCCCACGGTCGGCGCGCGAGCAGACGCTGACGCACGACGATCGGCGTCGGTGCGGCCGGCGCGCGAGGGACGCCGGCTCGTGCGTGCGGCGACCTGGGCGATGGCGCCCGTGCGCCACACGCCGCCGTGCGCGATCGACTTCATCTACGGGCTGACCGAACCCGACGATCGACTCGTCCGGCAGTTTCGCCGTGCATTCGCGCGGCCGCTCGACGAGCGCGCGTTCTCGTACGGACCGGCCGCCGGCGATCTCGATCTCCGGCGTGAGATCGCGAAGCGTCTGCGAACCGCACGCGGCATCTCGCGCACGGCCGAGGAGATCGTCCTCACGAGTGGCACGCAGCAGGCGCTCGATCTCACCGCACGTCTCCTCGTCTCGCCCGGCGATCGGGTCGTCGTCGAAGCGCCGGGATATGCGGCAGCGGTGGCGGCCTTTCGCGCGGCGGGTGCCGTCATCGTCCCAGGCCGGATCGACGCGCACGGACTGGATCCGGAGAGTCTGCCGCACGACCGGCCGGTCGCGCGGGTCGTGTACGTCACGCCGTCGCACCAATTCCCGACCGGCGCCGTCATGACCGCGGCACGGCGCTACGCACTCATCGCGTGGGCGCGGCGGAGGGGCGCGGTCATCTTCGAGGACGACTACGATGGCGAGTTCCGCTACGCCGGCCGGCCGATTCCGGCGCTCGCGAGTCTCGGGCCGGACGCGGTGATTTACTGTGGCACGCTCGCCAAGTCGCTCTTCCCCGCCTGCCGCGTCGGATATCTCGCGCTCCCGGCGCCGCTCGCCGACGCCTTCGCGCGCGCGAAGTGGATCTCGGACCTCGGCAACTCGCGCCTCATCGAGCGCGCGCTCGCGCGTCTGTTCGCGACGCGCGAGTACGACCGGCACATCCGCCGCGCCCAGCGACGCTACCGCGCACGGCGCGACGCACTCGTCGGTGCGCTCGAGCGACACTTTGGAGGCAACGTCGCGATCGATGGCAGCAGCGCGGGCCTGCACCTGTCGGCGCACCTCCTGGCGGTGCCGCCACGACGTCTCACCGACATCGTCGCCGGCTGCCGCGCGCGCGGCGTCGGCGTCTATCCACTCGCTCGTGGCAATCAGCGGTCACGCGGACGCGCGACGCTGCTGATGGGGTACGGACTGGTGGACGTGGATCAGATCGAGCGCGGCGTGCGGGTTCTCGCGGAGGTCTGCCAGACGGTGGGATGAAGCCTCACGCGAGACACGACTGGGGTCTCGCGCGAAGGCGCGAAGATCGCGAAGAGATGGAAGGTTGCCTCGCCGCCAAGGCGAACGACACGAGTGTGGCGGTGAGGCAGGGATTCGAACCCTGGGTAGAGCTTTTGGGCCCTACAACGGTTTAGCAAACCGCCGCCTTCAGCCTCTCGGCCACCTCACCGCGCGTGGGTCGTTATTGTCGCACAAGGACCGGCGCATTTCAGGCGCTCGAACCGTTCGACCGCGTCGGCGATCGGCCTCGAGCTCCCGCACGGCCCAACCCGCTAAATTCTTACACCACCGTTACACAGCCACAACGTGTCTGTCTCCACCGGTCGCTACGCTCGACGACGTCGTACCTGACGTTCACGGTTTCGAGGCGTGCCGCCGGCGTTGCCGGAGGTGTCCGCCTCGGGAGGCACTTCGACATGACATCTGTTCGTCGAGTGACAGTCCTGCTCGAACTGGCTGTCGCCTTGCTCATCGTCCTTCCTGCCACCGCGGCGAGCGCGACGAGCCGCGCGCTGTCCGTCGGCGTCCAGTCACCGGCGCGCACACTCGTCAGACTTCATTCGTGGTTCCGGTCGATCGCGAGTGGCAGTGCTAGCGCCGCCCCGACCTCAGCACGCGCCGAGCGGAGGCCGTGAAGGCCGCGCTCGTGGCGGCCGGGATCGGCGCGGACCGGCTGGCAACGAAAGGCTTCGGGCAGACCAGGCCCGTTGCCTCGAACGACACTGAGATGGGCCGGTCGCAGAATCGCCGCGTAGAGATCGTCCGGCAGTAGACGCGGGGGTTCGCCGCGTTAAGCTGGCGCCATGGCACCACATCCTCCCTGGAACGACAGCTACGCGTCGGGCGACCCGCCCTGGGACACGGGCACGCCGGAGCCGGCTCTGGTCGCGTTCGTGCAAACCGGCAGGGTCGCGTCCGGGCGCACGCTCGAAATCGGCGCGGGCCGGGGCACGAACGCGCGCTGGCTCGCCGAGCAGGGCTTCGACGTGCTCGGCGTCGACGTCGCGCCGCTCGCCGTCGAACAGGCGCGCGCGCGCACCGGTGGCGCAGCTGCCGCACGCTGCCGATTCGAGGTGCGCGACTTTCTCGCCGATCCGCCGGCCGGGCCGTTCGCCTTCGTCTTCGATCGCGGCTGTTTCCACGTGTTCGACGACGCGGCCGACCGCGCGCGGTTCGCGGCGAACGTGGCACGCGTGCTCGCTCCGGGCGGCCTGTGGCTCAGCCTGATCGGCAGCACCGAAGGCCCCGCGCGCGAGGAGGGACCGCCGCGCCGCACGGCCCGAGACGTGGCCGACGCCGTCGAGCCCGTGCTGGCGATCGAGGACCTGTCGGCCATCCACTTCGACGGCGGATCGCCAGCTCCCCCGGCCTGGCGCTGTGTCGCGCGGGCGCGGACGATGCCGGCGCAGCCGGCCACGGGACACTGAACCGTCGCGTGCGACGGCACCAGCGAGCTGATGTCCGCTGGCCTTACTTCCCGATCACCTCGACGACGCTCGCGTCAGGCGCGGTCCAAGCCGGGGCGCCCGTGTGCGTCAGCCGGCCCTGGGCGTCGTTCCAGTGCAGCGACGTGACCGACCCGCCGCCCGTCTCGTACGCGTACGTCTCGCCGTCGTCCTGATACAGCGAGAAGTCCGCATCAGCGCCGGCATACACGCGGACGTGCTCGATCCGCTGTGTTTCGGTCGTGTTCTCGATAGCGGATCCGAACGGCACGATCGATCCCGCGCGCACGAAGAGCGGCAGTCGGTCGATCGGCGCGTCCACAGTCACGGTCTGGCCTCCGTGCAGGCGCTCGTTCGTCCAGTAGTTGTACCAGTCCGTGCCTGCCGGCAGGTACATCTCGCGCGTCGTCTGTCCCTGTTCGTACACGGGCGCGACGAGGAACGCCGGGCCGAACATGTACTCGTAGCGGCGGTCGATCACGTTCGGATCGTTCGGGAAGTCCATGAAGAGCGCGCGCATATACGGCGCGCCGGTTTCATAGGTGTGATGCGCGAGTGAATAGATGTATGGCAGGAGCGCGTAGCGCAGCTTCAGGTACTTGGTGAGAATCGGCTCGGCCTGCTTGCCGTACGACCACACCTCGTTCTCGGGCCGGCTGCCGTGCGCGCGCAAGATCGGCAGGAACGTCGCGTATTCGAACCAGCGCGTGTAGAGCTCCGGATAGTCGTCGTAGCCACCGACGACGTCGCGCGCGTCGGATGGATCGAGCAAGGGTGGGTGTGCGGGATGGTGCACGGCGGGCAGGTACTGCCAGCCGCCGATATCGTTCGTCCAGTACGCCAGGCCCGATGCGGTGAAATCGAGGCCCGTGGGAATCTGGCGCTTCAGCGTGTCCCACGTCGGATAGATGTCCGACGACCAGAAGAACGTGCCGTTACGCTGCGCACCGAGATAGGCGTCGCGCGAGAGGATCAGCGCGCGGCGACCCTTCACGTCGCGGCGGAAGCCGTCGTACAGCGTGCTCGTGTGAAAG
>CALFMR010000035.1 GCA_937880585.1 uncultured Acidobacteriota bacterium | reverse complement strand
ACATCGAGTGGTACCTGCAGGACAACTGGAAGCTCAACCCACGCCTGACGCTCGACTACGGGCTCCGGTTCACGCACGAGAAGCCGCAGTACGACTCGAACCTGCAGGCGTCCAACTGGTTCGTCGACAAGTGGTCGGCGGCTGACGCGCCGGCGCTGTTCACCGCCGGCTGCGCCATCGACCAGAACCCGTGCCCGTCGGCGAGCCGCGTGGCGATCAACCCGCTCACCGGCGCCTCGCTCGGCACGAACACGTCGTCGGCCATCGGCACGCTCGTGCCCAACTCCGGCAACGTCAACAACGGCGTCATCCAGGCCGGACAGGGCATCGCCAAGGAGAACTACACCTGGCCGGCGCTCGCCGTGGCCCCGCGCATCGGCGCCGCCTACGACCTCAGCGGCGATCAGAAGGTGGTGCTCCGCGGCAGCTTCGGTCTGTTCTACGACCGGCCGGAGGGCAATACGACGTCGAACCAGATCGGCAACACGCCGAACTCGACCGCGACGACTGTCCGCTACGGCAACCTGCAGGACATCGGCGGCGCCGGTCTGCAGACGCAGGCGGCCCCGGCGCTCGTCATCTTCAAGTACGACTCGGCGCTGCCGGCCTCCATGCAGTGGAACGCGGGCGCGCAGTTCGCGCTGCCGTGGGCCTCGTCGCTCGACGTGTCCTACGTCGGGTCGCACGGCTACAACCTGATGAACCCGTTCAACCAGACGATCGACCTGAACGCACCGGACCTCGGGGCGGCCTACCTGCCCGAGAATCAGGATCCGACGCGCGCGCCGTCGACCAACGGCTCGAGCGCGGTCACGACCGACCTGATGCGGCCCTACCAGGGCTTCGGATCGATCGGCATGCAGTGGGGCCGGTTCTGGAACACGTTCCATTCGATCCAGACGTCCTTCAACCGCCGCTTCTCGAACGGTCTGTCGTTCGGGTTGAACTACACGCTCACCCTCGACCAGCGCGGCACGAACACGCTGAGCTCGCAGAATGGGTTGAAGCTCATCCACAACGCGGACGGCACCTACTCGGACGACCCGTCGTGGGCCCAGGCCGAGGATCTGCTCTCGAACAACGGCCTGCGCCGCCACATCATCAAGGGCAACTTCACGTGGGACCTGCCTGACGTCTGGCAGGACGCGTCGGGGGCCAAGAAGGCCGTGGGCCTCGTGCTGAACGACTGGATGTTGTCGGGCGTGCTGACCGCGGGGTCGGGAACGCCGTACTCGATCGGCTACCAGTACCAGACAGGCGGCTCGAACATCAACTTGACCGGCTCGCCGAGCTACGCGGCGCGCACGGTGATCGTGCCCGGCGTCGACATGGGCAGCGGCTGCTCGGACAACCAGTACTCGCAGTTCAACGTGAACGCGTTCGCTGGACCGCTGCCTGGCAGCCAGGGCCTGGAGTCCGGCCAGAACTACCTGGTCGGCTGCCCGGATCACACGATCGACCTCACGCTCGTCCGGAACTTCCGGCTGGGCGGCGGCCGCGCGATCCAGATCCGCGCCGACGCGTTCAACGCGTTCAACGTGCTCGTCTACAACGGCCGGCAGACGACGCTGCAGCTCGTCAGCCCGACGAACCAGACGGTGCGCAACGCGCAGTACAACGCGGATGGCTCGGTGAGCTCATCGCGTCTCCAGCCGAACCAGGCCGGCTTCGGTGCGGTCACCGGCGCGCAGGCGATGCGAAGCATGCAGTTGCAGGTGCGCTTCATCTTCTAGAAGGCCAGTGGCAACCCGGGGCGGGCCGCCGGCTCGCTCCGGGCCAATCACCGCGCGGCACCGTCGTCGCGCGGGCCGTACAAATGAAACGGCGCGGAGGGGAGTCAGCCCTCCGCGCCGTTTTTCAGTTTCTGGCTTCTGTCTTCGAACGTGCTCTTAAATCACTCCCGCCTTCTTCATCACCGCCATCGTCGTGTCGTAGCCGAGCTTGGCCGCGTCTTCCGCGGACATGTCGGGCGGGATGCGGCCGAGCGGCTCGGGCGAGACGCCGTCCGTGTAGCCGATCTTCTGCAGCGCCTGCAGGAAGCCGACGAGATCGATGCTGCCTTCGCCGGGCATCAGCCGCATGTTGTCGCGCACCTCTTCAGGCGGCATCGGCTTCGCGTCCGAGATGTGGACGTGGACGATGCGCGCCTTGTCGGTGGACGTGATGTCGGCGATCGTGCCCCCGGAATGATGCCAGTGCCACACATCGAGGATCGTGCCGATGTTGTCGCCGCCGTCCTTGGCGAGCGCGACGGTTTCGGGCAGCGTCCAGATGAACGGGATGCGTGGTCCGCCGCCGCCGCGCCGGCCGCCGCCGCGGCGTCCATTGCCCTCGCCTCCGGCTGGTGCTGCCGGTGCTGCGCCCGGCACACCCCGCGGCCCACCACCGCGCGGCGCGCCGCCAGGCCCGCCCTCGCGCATGTACAGCGGACCGAGGAACTCGAGTCCGAGCCGCACGTTGGACTTGGCGAGCGCGGCCGAGATCTTCTTCAGCCGTCCGACGACGAGCTCGCGCTGTTGCTCCTTCGGCAGCGGACTCGCCGGCGACAGCGTCGTCATCCACTTGTGACAGCCGATGGCCGCGCTGAACGCGGCGTCCTCTTCCAGTTGCGCGAGCTGCGCGTCGAACGCGTCCTCTTCGCCGCCGAACGGACCGCGCATGGGCAGGTTCGTGATTGTCGGCACGATCTTCAGGCGATCGAAGAGTGCCTTGGTCGTGTCGACGCCAGCTTCCTTCGCCGGCGCGAAATCCCAGTCGACGCCGCCGTAGCCGATCTTTGCCGCGAGCTCCGCCTTGGCCGGCCAGGGGCCGACGCGCGGGGCGACCGCGCCGTTGAGCGAGATGAACATGTGGCCCGACGAGCTCTGTGCCGCGAGGCCGCGACTCGACGACACGACCGCGGCGGCCGCCGCCGCAGCCGCCGTGCGCTCGAGGAAGTCCCGTCGCGTGATCAATCCATGCATTGCATTCCCCTCCTCCGTTCGTGCCGAACGGCGTGCATCCGCGCCGAATGCGGGCTCAGCATACACCAGCGATGGGCCGCGGACGCGGCATTGCGCGTGCCGGGGACCGCGTGGCTGATAGGACAAATCGCACCAAATATGAAAAATGATACGGCCGTGTATTTGGGGGTACGTTGGACGGAAAATCCACTACACTCGAACCCGTTCGCGGAGGAGGAGAGCCGGCGTGGCGCCGGATCCGCCAGCCGGGCGACACGCGCGGCTGGTGCCGCATCCGGCGCCACGACGCGAACGGTTCCACATCAAGTACGGGTTGTCGATGCGCGTCCGCTCACGCGGGCGCGTATCGACGGCCGCCAGAGGTCCGGCCGCCTCGTTCGATACGCGCCGAGCGTAGCCCCTTGGACGCGTAGCCCGCTCGAACGGACGGTCGGAAAAGAACAGGCACCGGTTTCGGTGCCTGTTCAGTTTTTTGTACGGGCCTCCAGGACCCGCGTCTGGCGTCTGGCTTCGAACGTCGGACTTGTCACGCGTCAGCGTCGGGTGCGCATGTACACTGACTCCTGTGTCTGACGCGTCACCGAGCGCGGTGCTCCACGTCCGCGATCTCAAGAAGGCCTATCGCGATGTCGTCGCGGTCAACGGGCTGGACCTCGACGTCCAGGCCGGCGAGTGTTTCGGTCTGCTCGGGCCGAACGGGGCGGGGAAGACGACGACCATCGAGATCTGCGAGGGGCTGACGGCCGCTGACTCCGGTACGGTCGAAGTCCTCGGCCTGCGCTGGGATCGCGATGCCGACGAGCTGCGTCAACGGCTCGGCATCCAGTTGCAGGAGACACAGCTCTCCGACAAGCTCACGGTCCTCGAGACCGTGACGCTCTTTCGCAGCTTTTTCCGTCAGGGACCGCCGGCGGCCGAGGCCGTGGGGCTCGTCGAGCTCCAGGAGAAACAGCACGCGCGCGTGGGCGCGCTCTCGGGCGGGCAGAAGCAGCGGCTCGCGCTCGCCTGTGCGCTCGTCGGCAATCCCGATCTGCTCTTTCTCGACGAGCCGACGACGGGGCTCGATCCGCAGGCGCGTCGACAACTCTGGGATCTCATCGAACAGTTCAAGCGCGACGGACGGACGATTCTGCTGACGACGCACTACATGGATGAAGCGGAGCAGTTGTGCGAGCGCGTGGCCATCATGGATCATGGCAAGGCCATCGCTCGCGGCACGCCGCGTGAGCTCGTCGCGTCGATCGGCATCGAGCACGTCGTCGAGTTCTCGGCCGCGCGGGAACCGGATCTGGCGCCGATGGCCGCGATTCCCGGCGTGCGCGACGTCCGGTCGTCGTCGTCCGGTATCCAGATGCAGGTGACCGAACTGCACCGCGCCGTGCCGGCGCTGCTCGCGGAGCTCGATCGTCAGCAGTTGCCGTTGACGGAACTGCGCACGCACTCGGCCACGCTCGAAGACGTGTTCGTCGCGCTCACGGGGAGGCATCTGCGCGATGGCTAACGGCGCGTGGCGATGGCGGGCGCTCGGTCAGCTCACGCTGCTGCGCTTCCGCGAGTTCATCCGCGAGCCCGAGGCGCTGTTCTGGGGGCTCGCCTTTCCGGTCTTGCTCGCAACCGGGCTCGGCATCGCGTTCCGCAATCAGCCGGCCGCGTCCGTCCACGTCGCGGCCGTGACGCCGGAACTTGCTGCCGCGCTCCGGCATGATCATCAGCTCGTCGTCGACCAGATGTCGTCCGATGCGGCGCTGGCCGCGCTTCGCGCGGGCACCGTCGCGCTCGTCGCGGAGCCGGCGACCGGAGGCGAGGGCGTCGTCTATCGGTACGACGACACGAACCCGGACGGCCGGACGGCGCGCATGCTGGTCGATCGCGCGGTGCAGCGCGCGGCGGGCCGCCGCGATCCCGTCGCCGCTGCCGACGACGTGTCGAGAGCACCAGGCGCGCGATACATCGACTTCCTCATTCCCGGGCTCGTCGGGATGGGCATCATGGGCAACGCGATCTGGGGCCTCGGCTTCTCGATCGTCGACACGCGCCGCCGCAAGCTCATGAAGCGCATCGTCGCGACGCCGATGCCGCGATGGACGTATCTCTCGTCGTTTCTCTTGTGGCGGATGCTGCTGCTCGGTGTCGAAGTTGGCGTGCCGGTCATCTTCGGCGCGGTCGCGTTCGGCGTGCCGGTCCGCGGATCGATCGTGCAGTTGGCGATCATCTGCATCCTGGGGTCGCTTGCGATGAGCGCGCTCGGGCTGCTCATCGCGTCGCGTGCGCGGACGATCGAGGGCGTGTCCGGCGTCATGAACCTGATCATGATGCCGATGTGGATTCTGTCCGGCGTGTTCTTCTCCTCGCAGCGGTTTCCGGACGCCGTGCAGCCGATCATTCGCATCCTGCCGCTCACGGCGCTCGTCGACGCGGTGCGCGCCAACATGCTGCAGGCCACGAGCCTCGCGCATCTCGGCCCGCAACTCGCCGCGCTCGTCGGATGC
>CALFMR010000034.1 GCA_937880585.1 uncultured Acidobacteriota bacterium | reverse complement strand
GGAACGCTTCGCGGAGCGCCTCGTCGCCCGAGAGGTGCGCGAGCACGCGTAGCTCGATCTGTGAGTAATCGGCCGAGATCAGGCGATAGCCGGGATCGGCGACGAACGCCGCGCGGATCTCGCGTCCGAGCGCCGTGCGGATCGGGATGTTCTGCAGATTCGGATCGCTGCTGCTGAGCCGGCCCGTCGCCGCGACCGCCTGGTTGAACGTTGTGTGGACGCGTCCGGTTGATGGATTGACGAGGCCGGGCAGCGCGTCGACGTAGGTGCCCTTCAACTTCTGGATCTCGCGCCAGCGGAGCACGAGCGCGGGCAGTTCGTGGACGAGCGCAAGCTCTTCGAGAACCTCGCGTGCCGTCGACACCGCACGCGTCTTGCCGGTTTTCTTCGCCGACTGGAGTTGCAGCGTGCCGAACAGCACGTCGGCGAGTTGCTTCGGCGAGTTGATGTTGAACTCGCAGCCCGCGTGCCCGTAGATCCGGCGGCACAGCTCGTCGAGCTCCTGCTGCATCGTCGCGCCGAGCGCGGCGAGCGCGGCCGTATCGACGCGGATGCCCGCGCGTTCGATGTCGGCGAGCACGGGAATGAGCGGCCGCTCGAGGTCGCGATAGACGGCCGTGAGGCCCGCGAGATCGAGATCCTCGGTGAGCCCGGGTGCTAGCGTCAGCGGCAGATCCGCGCGTTCGCTCGCGTAGGTCGCCATGGCTTCAGCCGGCACGGCGTCGAGTGCAACGGCCTTCGCGCCTTTGCCGGCAAGCGCCTCGCGCGTCACCGTGCGGTAGCCGGCGCGTTCGAGCGCGAGCCCGTCGAGATCGTGGCTCGACCGCGTGGCGTCGAGCAGGTAGCTCATCACCATCGTGTCGGCCGTCGTGCCGCGCACCTCGATGCCGGCCTGCGCGCAGGCGAAGCTCGTGGCCTTCAGGTCGTGGCCGATCTTCTCGACGCTCGGATCGGCGAGCACCGGAGCGAGGCGCCGGACGACGTCGGCTACGGTCAGATTCGAGGCGGCAAGGCCGCTGTGGCCGAGCGGGATGTAGCGCGCACGGCCTGGCGCGGGCGCGATCGCCAGTCCGACGAGCGCGGTGTCGCCGGCGGCCGCCGATTCGGCACCGCCAATCGTCGCCAGGCCCGCGCGGCCGCTGCGGGCGATCTCCTCGGCCAGTGCGTCAATCTCCTCGATCGACGAGACGAGGCCGTAATCGCGCGCCGCCGATTCGGCCGTCGGCGCGTACTCCTGCACGAGCGACCGGAAGCCGAGCGACGAGAAGAGCGCGTAGCACCGTTCGCGCGACGGGCCGCGATAGTGCAGCGCGTCGGCATCGAAGGTCACCGGCACGTCGGTGCGGATGCGCGCGAGCTCGCGGCTCGCTCGCGCCGCGTCGGCGTGCTCGGCGAGCGCCTGGCGATAGCGTTTCTGCGCGATCGTCGGCGCGGCCTCGAGCAACGCGTCGAGCGATCCGTGCGCGGCGATCAGCTCGCGCGCGCCTTTCTCGCCGATGCCGGGCACGCCCTTGATGTTGTCGATGCTGTCGCCCATGAGCGCGAGCACGTCGACGACCTGATTCGGCCGCACGCCGAACTTCTCGACGACACCGTCGGCGTCGTACCAGGTGCCTTCGTCGCGTGGATTGTAGACGCGGATGCCGTCGCCGACGAGCTGGAAGAAGTCCTTGTCGCCCGTGACGAGCGCAATCTCGAAGCCGGCCGCGTGCGCCTGCATCGCGAGCGTGCCGATCACGTCATCGGCTTCGAAGCGTTCGGAGGTGAGGACGGGCACGCCGAGCGCCTCGCACGCCTCGCGCACGAGCGGCACCTGCTCGGCCAAATCGGATGGCATGGGCGCACGGTTCGCCTTGTAGTCGGCCGCGAGCTCGTCACGAAACGTCGGGCCCGCCAGATCGAAGGATGCGGCGATGTACTCGGGCTGATGATCCGCGATGAGCTTGCGGAGCATCGTCGCAAAGCCGTAGACGGCGTTGGTGGACCGGCCGTCAGGTCCGGTGAGCCCGCGGATCGCGTGGTACGCGCGGTACATCTGCGAGCTGCCGTCGATGAGGAACAGTCGTGGCACGGAAAGACCGTACGGTTGGAGCGGCTGGAGGCCCGCCAAACGGCGGGGAGCGCAGTATATCATTCGGTCGATGCGCGTCCGGCCGCTCGCGGCCGCCGTGGTGTTCGCCCTCGTCGCTCTCGCGGGGTGCAGCAACCCCTTCGGCCGTCAGTACGAGTACGAGGAGCAGATCTACCTGAGCGTCACCGGGGCGGCCACGGTCGTGGTCGACGCGTCGATTCCGGCGCTCGTCGCGCTGCGTGGCCTGCCGCTCGATCCGTCGCCCAACGCGCAGGTCGATCGCGAGCGCATCCGCGCGATTTTCACAGCGGCCGGCTGCCAGAACGTGCGCGTGGGGCAACCGTGGTCGAGGCATGGCCGGCGCTTCATCCAGGTGCGCGTGGCCGTCACCGCCGTGCGGGATCTGGCCAACTGCGGACCGCTCGCCTGGTCGACCTACTCGTTCACACGCGAGGACGCCGCGCTCCACTACGAGCAGGTCGTCGGCGCGCCCGCGTCCGGCAATCCCGGCACGCCGCGCTGGACCGGAGACGAGCTCGTCGCGTTCCGCCTCCACGTGCCGAGCCGCATCATCTTCCACAACGTCAAGCGCCTCGAAGACGGATCGAACGGCGCGCCCACGCGCGGCAATATCCTCACCTGGGAACAACGCCTCACCGATCGCCGTGCCGGCCAGCCCGTCCATCTCGACGTGCGCATGGACGCCGAGTCGATCCTCTACCGCACGCTGTGGCTTTTTGCCGGCGCCTTCCTCGCCGCCGTCCTCGTCATTGTCGGCTTGGTATGGCTGACGATCCGCCGCGCCAGACGGCGTGGGGTAACGGGGCGCGCGGCCTGAGCGAAGTTAGAAGCTCGAAGCCAGAAGCCAGAAAATCAAAGACAGTTGACACCGCGAGCCCCCGAGCGGAGCGAGGGCGGCGAAGCGCCGTAGCGCTGGGGTGGGGCCCCAGCGCATTGCAAAGAAGATGACACCGACGTGAGTCCTCAGTTCGCCACCCTGATGTCCTGCACCTTCTGCTCGCCCTCTTTGATTGAGATCGAGATGGAGGCTTTGGCGAGTTGTTCGAGGACCGTGGGGTCGGTCTGATTGGCGGGATCGATGTCCGTGACGGCGGTCAGGTAGTAGTCGCCGGCGGGCAAGCCTCGGAACACGAACGATCCGTCGGTGCCGGGACGCGTCGAGGCGACACGGCGCGACACCGGCTGCCAATACCGCTGGTCGGACGGGAACACGAGAATCGTGTACTGCGAGACGGGGCGTCCCGACGCGTCCTGAATCGTTCCCGACAACTGTTGCGTGCGGTCCGTGAAGGTGACGACGACGTTCGAAGGATTCTCGCCGGGACCGACGTCGAGTGGGAAGTCCAGCATGTCGCGGCCATTCGCAATGGCGGACTTCATCGTCCAGGGGATCGCCGCTGCGGACGGGTTCGCGATCGGTGCCGGCCCGTCAATCGAGAACGCGACTGGACCGTTGCCGCTCGGCGAGACGATGCGCAGGATGCCGCCCGTGAGCGAGTAGCGTCCGGGTGCGATGCCGGTGATCGTGAAGCGGCCCGTGGCGTCGACGGACGCCGGGGGCGGCGTGCGTCCGATCCCGAACGTGTCATTACCGCGTGAGATGAGCGTCAGCCGCACGGTCGAAAGATCGGTCGGCGGCTGGCCGCTCGTCGCCTCGAAGTCGACGCGTCCCGTCATCGTCATGCCGGGTTGCAGCGTGAGGACGAGACCTGACAGGTCCTGACCGTTCACACCGAGATCGGTCGACGCCCAGAGCACCTGCTGGATGTCGCCGGGCCCACCGAATCGTCCGAACGCGCCGCCACGCCCGCCGCGGCCGCGACCTGCGTCGTTCGTGCCGTCAGGCTCCTTCCGCACGATGGCGCGTGCCTCGATCGTGTATTGACCGGGCGCGACGCCGGAGAACGAGAACCGGCCGTCTGGTCCGACGCGCGTCATGTTCATGCCGATGCCGGGCACGTCGAGTCCGCTGCCTCGATCCGAGAGCGCCACCTGGACGCCGCTGGGAATCGTGCCGTCCTGATTCGCGATGCTGCCTTCGATCCGTGCGGTCCGCACGAGCTGGAGCTGGAAATCGATCCCCGAACGCTCCTCGCCCGCCGCGAGCGGAATGGGCGACGCGGAGGACGCGGCCAGCGCGCCAGGATAGTAGACGGGCGCGTAGGCAACATTCGGCGTGTCGTTCGCCTGGGCGAGCTGTTGTTGCAGCACGCTCACGCGATCGGCGGCGTCGCCGGCGGGTACCGTGATGTTGAACGTGGCGTTCGCGCCGCTGCCGGCACTGATCTGCTGCACGAGCGACTGCATCTCCGCGGCCAGCGCCACGCCAATCTCGGTCTCGCCGATGTTTCGCGGCACGGCGCTCACGACGTAGTCGCCGGGCTGCAGTTGATAGATGCGATAGATGCCGCGGTCGTCGGTCTGGTCCTGCCCCGCGATGCGGAGGCGGCGCTCGCCGTTCTCGGTCACGACGCGCATGGCGCGCACTGGTGTGCCGGGCGAGGGGTCGCCGTGATCGTCGAGCACCGTGCCCGTGATGACGCCGCCGCGCGGAAGCGTCAGCGTGACGCGATCGATCTGCTGGCCGTCGGTGAGCTGAATCGGCGTCCCCGGCCGTCCAGGCTGCGAGGCGCCGAAGGCCATGCTGACGTAACCGGCCTTGGACGCGTTGAGATTGAATCGTCCCGCCGGCAGCGCGAGAAACGTGAAGTGGCCGGCATCGTCCGTCAGGACGAATCGTCCGCCACGAAGCTCGGCGCCCGTGAGCGACACGCGCGCGCGCCGGACAGGCAAGCCGCTTCCCGCCGTGACGACCGATCCGCTGATCGTCCCCGTGCGGACCGGCGTCTGGCCGAACGCGTCACGCGGCGTGCCGCCTCGCCCCTGACGTCCGCCGATGCCCGCGTCGCCGATGCCGGCGTTACCGAAGCCGCCGCCGCGCCCACGACCTTGGCCGACAAGGAGTGCTGGCAGCGCCAGGGCAAGGGCCAAGGCCACCAGGATGACGGCACGGGGGGCATGACGCGGAGATGGAGTCATCGTTATTTGCAAGGGCGCGGGGCCCCGCTCGCCCGCTCAGCGCCGCTCCTTAACGTCGCGGGCTTCGCGGTACCTGCTTTCTTATAGACGACGCCGGCGGCGATTCGTTTGTTCTTGGCGTTTCAGTGCGTGTCCAGCTTGAGCCGATTCGTGACGCCGAACGAGCCGCCGACCTGGGCCAGGGAGTTGGCGAGCATCCGGTCCACTTCGGAGTCGACGACGCCGGTGAGCGTGATCCGGCCGCCCTCCACGATGATGTGGATGGGCGGATTGGTCATCTGCGCGTAGCGCCAGAACGCCGGATGGTTGTAGATGGCCCGCGCGACGCGCACGCGCAGCGCGGCGTCGGTCTGCGACTCCGGCAGCACGCCGATGTCGTTCGTGACCGAGCGCACGCCGTCGATCTTCGCGACGCGCTTGCCAATTTCCACGCGCTTGATGGGCATCGTGACGCGACCTGTCAGCGTCACCGCCCGATCGTTCACCCCGATCTCCACGTCATCGAAAATGCTGAATTGCGGGTAGGTGAGAACCGCCTGGCTGACGCGCTCGGCGATGTCGGCGTCGGACATCTGAATCGCGCGCAGAGGCACGACGACGAGGCCGATCAATGCGACAACGAGCGGGAGAGATTGACGCATGACTTCGAACGAACGTCGTTCAATACCTTACGCCAGAGCAAAGACAGTACCAAGCACGCCGCCGCCAACCGGTCAGACAGGTTGATGGCGATCGAGCGCAGGGCAAGGGACAGGGGACAGGGACCAGGGGACAAGGCAAAGCTAAAGAAAGATGACACCGCGAGGCCCCGAGCGCAGCGAGGGCGCCGAAGCGCCGTAGCGTTGGGGGTGGGGCC
>CALFMR010000033.1 GCA_937880585.1 uncultured Acidobacteriota bacterium | reverse complement strand
TGCCCGGCCGATTCTGACACGTGCCGGTGCCGGCATCCGAGTATAGCCCGAACTTCAATCCCTTCGCGTGCACGTCGTCGGCGCAGGCCTTCATGCCGTGCGGAAACCGCTGCGGATCGGCGACGATCCGTCCGTCGGCGTCCCGGCTGACCTGCCAGCAGTCGTCGATGACGACGTATTGGTAGCCGGCGTCCTTCATGCCGCTCGCGACCATCGCGTCGGCGGCCTGCTCGATGAGCTGTTCACTGACATTGCAGCCGAACTTGTTCCAACTGTTCCAGCCCATCGGCGGCGTGAGCGCGAGGCCATCGGCCGCCTGCAGGCGCCCCGCCGAGGCGAAGAGCAACATGACGAGTCCGGCAAACGCGGCGCGGCGAAGGTTGAGCATGGCGATCTCCGGGGCAAGGATAGATCACATGGCGCCGCCGGGCGCGTATCCTTATGTCCTTCCTTGCTCCCCAGGAGGCCCCGTGAGTGATCTCGAACGACATTGGGACGACGCCGGCCGCGCGTCGGATGAGGCGCCGCGCTGGGCGCGCTATCGCGCGGACATGCTGTCCGCCTTCCCCTCGCCGTGTCGATCGGCGTCCGACCCGCTGGCCCTCGCCATCGCCGAGGCGGTCCAGCTCGTCGACAGTCTGCGGCCCGAGCCGCTCGGGCCCGCGTATCTCGGCGGCAACGCCGCGCTCGCCATCGACTTCGACCAAGTGAAGTCCGCGCGCATCGCGCCGGAGATGGCCAGTCCCACCGACGTCGTGCGCGACGTCGTGCGTCTCTTCGAAGGCGGCCCGAACTGGGGCCATCCGCTCACGATGTGCAACGTCGTGCCGCAGCCGAATACCGTGTCGATCCTCGCCGCGATGCTGGCGCAGGTCTACTCGCTGAACATCCTCGAGGGCGAGTACGCGTGGAACGTCCATCGCGCCGAGCTCGAGACCGCGGCGATGCTCGCCGACGCGTTCGGGTGGGACGCGGCGAAGGCGGGCTGCGTCTACACGTACGGCGGATCCGGCTGCTGGACCTACGGCGTGAAGTACGCGCTCACGCGCGTCCTGCCCGAGTCGCGCGCGCACGGCGTGCGGACCGACGCGAAAGTCATCTGCTCGCAGCAGGCGCACTACACGATGCTGAACAGCACGGACTGGACCGGGCTCGGCATGGACAACATCGTGCGCGTGCGGACCGATGTCGACACGAACGCGATGGACGTTGGCCATCTCGAGACGTTGCTTCGCGACTTCGCCGCTCGCGGCGTTCCCGTCGCGGCCGTCGTCTGCACGATGGGCACGACGGATGCGAACGCGTTCGATCCGGCCGATCGCGTCCGCGCGCTGCTCGACCGCTATCCGAATCCACCAGGCTTCGGTCGCGCATTGCTCTATTGCGACGCGGTCGTCGGCTGGTCGTGGACGTTCTTCCAGCGGTACGACTTCGACACCAACCCGCTCGGGTTTTCGGACGATGTGTTGAAGTCGCTTCGACGGCTCACGACAGCAGTGTCCATGCTCCGATATGCCGACGCGGTCGGCGTGGACTTCCACAAGGTCGGCTGGGCGCCGTATGGCAGCAGCGTGTTCGTCTATCGGAACGCGGAGGAGTTCGAGTCGATCCTGCGGCGGCCCGAGTCGCCGTATCTGCAGCCGCGATCGCCCTACAATCCGCTCGACTACACGCTCGAGGTCTCGCGGCCCGCGACGGGCTCGCTCGCCGGCTGGGCGACGTTGAAGTATCTCGGCTACGAAGGATTCCAGGCCATTCTCGGCGGTATCCTCGAGATGAAGATGTACTTCCGGCACGTCCTCGACGCCGCGCCGAACTTCGCCTGCGCCAACCGCGATGACGATGGGCTGTGTACGTTGTTTCGGGTATATCCGGCCGACGTCGACGGTAATGCGCAGTTCGAGCGCGAGCTGACCGAGCCTTCCGCGCGTGATGAGCTCATCCGCCACAACCGGTTGACGCGGGCCATCGGTGACCGGCTGTGGGCGTGGTTCCGCGAGGGCCGGCGCGTGAACGGACTGCACACGCCGTATCTCAGCTTCAGCACGGGATTCCGCGTCACCGAATACAATCGCGACGCCACCGATCCCGAGGCCGTCGTCTTTGCGTTGAAGGCGTTTCCGATGAACGTGCACATCCGGCCGGCGATCATGCGGCACGTGCTCGACTGCGTCGTCGCGGCGCGAGATGAAGTCCTGAGCGAAGCGGCGTCAGTGGTCCATGTCTAGCCGCGCGGTGTCTATGTCGTAACGGCGGGCCCCGTGCCCGCCCCGGGTAACTCATGATGCGTGTCTGGAGCTCGGTGGTTTTGATCGTCACGTGCGCGGCGTTCGTGGCCGCGGCACAGCGTCCCTCGCGATCCGTGCCGATTCGGCAGAGCGTACAGATCGGCGCCGGCGTCTTCGAGCCCGGCGACACGCCGAGCGGCGGCAACGGACAGCCGGTCGACGGCATCGAAGGATCGTCGCGGGAGATGCTCGCGGTGCACATCCATGCGCACCTGTCGATCTTCGACCACGGCCGGCAGATCGCGGTGCCGTACGCCATCGGCTTCGTCCGGCCGTTTCGCGTGGAGAACGGCTTCGTCGACGCCGCGCGCGGCATCTACTGGCTGCACACGCACGATGCGACGGGCATCATCCACGTCGAGTCGCCGGATCCGCGTACCTACACGCTCGGCAATTTCTTCGACATCTGGGGCCGCCCGCTCACCACGACGAACGTC
>CALFMR010000032.1 GCA_937880585.1 uncultured Acidobacteriota bacterium | reverse complement strand
ATCAGTCGAATCGTGCTGACCGCGTCGCACGGATAGAGCACCGAGCAGTCCGGCACGCCGGTCGCCATGGCGAGATCTTCCAGCGCCATCTGCGACGGGCCGTCTTCGCCGATCGAGATGCCGGCGTGCGATCCGGCCAGCTTCAGGTTGAGCCGCGAGATGCCGGCCATGCGGACGAAATCAGCCGCGCGCTCGAGGAAGCACGCGAACGTCGCGGGAAACGCGATCGCGCCGCGGCTCGCGAGCCCCATCGCTGCACCGACCATGATCTGTTCGGCGATGAAGTTCTCGTAGAAGCGATCCGGATAGGCGTGCTGGAACTTGTCGGTGAACGTCGAGTTCTTCACGTCCGCGTCGAGCACGACGACGCGCGCGTCGACCGCGCCGAGCGTGACGAGCCCTTCGCCGAACGCCTCACGCGTCGCCACGACGTCGCCCAGCTTGTAGGCGGGCGGCGCGATCTTCGCGACGAAGTCCGGCAGCGGACCTTCCGTCTTGCGCGTCGCCGGCTTCGGAATGACGGCCGCTGGATCGCTCGTCTTGATGTACTGCGCCTCGAGCTCGGCGATGGCCTGGTCCTCCTCCGGCCCCTTCTTCAACGCCTTGCCGTGCCAGTTCTCCTTGTCCTCGAAGAGCTTGACGCCCTTGCCCTTGAGCGTGCGCGCCACGATCATCGTCGGCCGGCCCTTGGTGGCCCGCGCCTCGTCGAGCGCCGCGAGGATCGCGGCGAGATCGTGCCCGTCGACGGCAATCGTGTGCCACCCGAACGCGGTGTAGCGCGAGACGAACGCGTCCAGGTCGTGTCCCCACTGCGTCGGCTGACTCTGGCCGAGGCGGTTGACGTCGGTAATCGCGCAGAGATTGTCGAGCTTCTGCGTGGCCCCGGCTTCGGCCGCCTCCCACACCGACCCTTCCGCGGTCTCGCCGTCGCCGAGCAGCACGTAGGTGCGATAGTCGGATCCGATGCGGCGCGCGTTGAGCGCGATGCCTATGGCGGCGGGCAGCCCTTGTCCGAGCGATCCCGTCGCGACGTCGACGAACGGCAGCCGTGGCGTCGGATGGCCTTCGAGATCCGAGCCGATCGTCCGCAGCTTCAGCAGCTCTTCGCGCGGAAACGCGCCGGCGGCCGCCCACGCCGCGTAGAGGATCGGCGCGCCGTGGCCCTTGGACAGCACGAAGCGATCGGCTTCGGGATGATGCGGATCCTTCGGATCGAATCGCATCTCGGCGAAGAAGAGCGCCGCCATGATTTCAGCCGCCGACAGGCACGTCGTCGGATGACCGGACCCGGCCTCGGAGGTCGATCGCACCGAGTCAATCCGGAGTTGCGTGGCGAGGTTGTGGAGGACGGACAGTGATGGTCTCGGCATGACAGGTGAACCCGTATTGTACTCGCGCGGCCCTCGTGCCGCCGCCGCTCGCCTTGAGCCGCGGGGCGCCCAGCCCTCATAATCGCTCGGATGGCGTTTCTTCGCTTCGTCGCGCTGCTGGCGCTCGCGCTGTGGGTGGGCGGTCTCGTGGCGCTCGGCGGGCTCGGCGCGCCGTCGATCTTCGCCGTGCTCGAAGCGGCCGTGCCTTCAGCCGGCCGCGAGCTGGCCGGACAGGTCTTCGGCGCGATCTTCGAGCGCGCGCAATACGCGGCCTGGGGCCTCGGCCTCGTCGTCCTGCTCTCGCTCGGCGTCCGCGCGGCGCTCGGTCCGCGGCCGCGTCACTGGAAGCTTCGGTTGTGGACGACGATCGGCATGCTCGCCGCGAGCGTCGCGAGCGCGCTCGTCATTGCGCCGCGCATCGACACCATCCGCCGCGAGACGTCCGGCGCGATTGCCGCGCTCGCCGACACCGATGCGCGCAAGATCGAGTTCGGCCGGCTCCATGGCCTCGCCGGCGGACTCATGCTCGCGACCGTGCTCGCCGGCGCCGGCTTGATGCTCGCCGAAATGCGCGACGCTCACTGAGCCGGAGCCGGCTGCACCTGGACGGGACCGATCCCGAGCTTCCGCAGCGGCGCTTCGATCTTCGCGCGATCGCCCGCCGCGACGACGATCATCTGCCCCGGCTTCAAGTACGCCTTCGCCGCCGCGAGCGCCGCGTCCGCGGTCACACTCGACACCATCCCTGGATATTTCGCGTAGTAGTCCAGCCCGAGGTTGTAGACGAACAGATCGCCGAGCGCCGACACGACGCTGTTGCTCGTCTCGAAGTCGCTCGGCAGCCCGCGGATGATTGCGTCCTTCGCCATCGTCAACTCGTCGGCCGACATCGGCGACGCGGCCATGCGGCGGATCTCCTTGAAGATCTCGCTCACGGCCGGCGCGGTGGCGTCGGTGCGCACGGCGGCCTGCACGACGAACGGGCCTTCGCCCTTGCGGAACACGAACTGTGATCCCGCCCCGTACGTGTAGCCGTGGGCCTCGCGCAGGTTGAGGTTGATGCGGCTCGAGAACAGGCCGCCGAGGACGTCGTTCATCACGTTGATCGCGGCGTAGTCCGGCGTCGACCGCGCCGGGCCGAGGCCCGCGACGAGCAGGAACGTCTGCGGCGCGCCGGGCAGGTCCGCAATCACAATCTTCGGCGTCGGCGGCTCGGGCGTCGCCACGGTCACGGCGGGCGCGGCGGCCTTCGGCCATGCCCCGAACGCCTTCTCGACGAGCGGCCGCAACTCCGCCTCCGACATCTGGCCAGCGACGATGAGCGCCGCGTTCGAGGGGACGAAGTTGTGCTGCCAGAACGACACGAGGTCGTCGCGCGTCGTCGCATCGAGCGCCGCGCGCGTGCCGAGCTCGATGTAGCCGTACGGATGCTTGGCGCCGTAGAGCGCGTTCATCGCCGCCACGGAGGCGACCGTGCCTGGGTCCTGCGTCGCCGCGGTCAACTGCGCTCCGCGGCTGGTCCGCTGCCGATCGACCTCGGCTTGCGGGAAGTTCGGATGCAGCGTCACGTCGGCAAGCAGATCGAGCGCACCGCCGAAATTGCGCACGAGCGACCCGATGCCCACCGAGATTGAGTCCTTCGTCGAGCTCGCCCCGAGCGACGCGCCAATCTGCGCCGCGTCGTCGGCAATCGTGAGCGCGTTGCGCGTCGTCGTGCCCTGGTCGAGCATCGACGCGGTGAAACTCGCAAGGCCCGACCGATCCGCCGGATTCGCGTCGCCCCCCGTCTTCAGCACGAGCCGCGCCGCGGCCACGGGCATGCCGGGCCGCGGAAGCTCGATGACCGTCAGACCGTTGTCGAGCGTGAACGATGTCGGCGTCGGCAGCGACACGGTCGGCTCGGGCCCCGCGGCCGGCGGATGATCGCGCCAAGCCTCCTCGGCGTTCACCGACTCGGCGCCCGTCCCCGCGGCGACCTTCGGCGCGGGCGGCGTCGGCACGTTCGGCCCGAGGTCCGGCTGTCCCGGCTCGGCCCACACGACGACGCGCGCGTTCGGCGCCAGATATTTCTGCGCGAACGCCTGCACGCTCGCCGGCGTCACGTCCCGGTGCTCCTTCAGATAGGTCGGCAGATAGCCGGGGTCGTGCACGTAGTGATTGAACAGGTTCAGCGTGTCGGCCACGCCGCCGAAGCCGGCCATCACTTCGAGGCCGCTGACGACCTGCGTCTCGGAGGTCTGCTTCGCCAGCTCTACTTCGCGCTCGTCCTGCGCGTGCTGGCGCAGATTTTCGATC
>CALFMR010000031.1 GCA_937880585.1 uncultured Acidobacteriota bacterium | reverse complement strand
GGACGCCGGACCGGCCGTTCGTGTCAGTACCCGTGCGCAGCGCGCGGAAGAAGGTCTGCTTGCGTCCAATCCTTCAGGCCGGTGGCGTCCGGCGTCGGCGTGCGGTTCGACAGAGCGATCAATCGGTCCGGTTGGCGCCGGGCGACGGGTACACGCCGCGCAGGAACCGATCCCACCCGCGATCGCCGAGCACGCGCCGGAGATTCAGGAAGAGCGTCGCTGACGGCGCGACGCGATAGCGCGTCTTCGGCCGCCGCGCCGCGATCGCGCGCTCGATGACGCGCGCCACGTCGTCGGGCGTGCCGGACAGCTTCCGGCTGAGGCCTTGCGAGTATGCGTTGGCGGTCGTGCGGCCGACCGCCGCGTGGAACTCGCCGTACACCGCGTCGTCGGCGCCCCGCATGGCGCCGAGCGCCGCGTCACTGAACGCCGTGCGAATCAGGCCGGGCTCGACGATGACGACGCGGATGCCGAAGCCGGCGACTTCGAAACGGAGCGCGTCGGACAACGCCTCGATGGCGTACTTCGTCGCGTGATAGACGCCGCCACCGGGAAACACGAGCTTGCCGCCCATCGAACTGAGATTGACGACGGTTCCGCGCCGCCGGCGTCGCATGGCCGGCAGGACGAGTTGCGTCAGGCGAAGGGGCCCGAAGACGTTCGTCTCGAACTGTGCGCGGACGCGATCGAGCGGCACGGCTTCGACCGCGCCCGACTGGCTGTAGCCCGCGTTGTTGACGAGGACGTCGACGGCGCCGTGCGCCGCCTCGATCGTCTGGACGGCCGACGCCATCGACGCTTCATCCGTCACGTCGAGCGCAAGCGTTCGGCATCCCATCTGTTCGAGATCCGCGATGTCGGCCGGCCGGCGCGCGGTGGCGTAGACGACCGAGCCCGGCCGGCGCGCGAGACGCAGCGCGGTCGCGCGACCGATGCCCGATGAGCACCCCGTGATGAGCACGGCCGAGACAGCCGATTCTCCGTCAGCCATGAGCGTCCTCCGTTGACGTCCAGCACGTCCCCGCCGGTCCGGCGTCGGTCATGCCCGCGGCGCGGGCACACCACGTGGCCGCCGATGCCAGATGCCGAGCATGGCCGCCAGGCCCGCGCCGAGGAGCGCCGTCACGGCCATCGCGCCCGCGTGCGGCACGTTCGGCACGAGCGCGAGCGACAGCGCGCCAACCGCCGGGCCCGCCGCGATGCCCGCGCCGATCGCGGCTTCGTGCAGACCGCCATGCTCGCCCGGCGCCTCGCCGACGTCCATCGCGTAGAACAGGGACGAGTAGTACATCAGTCCGCACGCAAAACCGAACACGGCCTGCGCGAGGACGATGACGAGGAGTGTGGGCACCGTCAGCACGAAGACAAAGCTCACGAGCAAGACAACGGAGCCGCCCGCCAGCCAGCCGAAACGATAGTGCCACCCCGTCCACTGCCACAGCACGATGAACGCCGCGAGCCGGCCGAACATCCAGACCGAACAGAAGACGCCGACGCGACCGGCCGGGATGCCGAGGTGCGCGACAAGGCCGGGCATGACGGCGAGCAGCGTGTACATCGCGACGTACGAAAACGGATTGGCGACCCACGCGAGACGAAGGAACACGCGGGCGACGCCGGGACGCGTCGCGTGAGGGGCATGTCGCGCGTCGGATCGAACGGCATCCGTCACCGCCGCTTCGTGCGCGTCAGTCCGCATCGGACGCGCGTCGCGCGGCCACGACAGAATGAAGAGCGCCTGCCCCGCGAAGAGCACCGCCGGCAGCCAGAACACGGCGCCGTCGCCGAAGCGCGCGTACAGGTCGCCGCCCGTGAAATAGGCGATCGCGGCCGAGCCCGACCACGTGCAGTTGTAGAGCCCGACGACATGCGGCACGCGCGACGACGGCTCGCCCTGGATGACCAACGCTTCGAGCGCGGGCCAGATGAGCAGGAGCACGAGGCTGTACGAGGCGAGCGTGAGGATTTCGACGCGTGCCGTCGGCGCGAGCGCGCCCGCGATCATGACGAGTACGAGTCCGCTCGATCCGAGCAGCAGGCTCGTGCGAAAGCCCCGCCGCTCGGCGAATCGGCCCGCCTGCCAGGCCGACACCATGTAGAGGCTGCCGTGCAGCGCGGCCGCCGCGAGGTTCTCGCGATTGCCGAAGCCGAACCGGTCGCGCAGGTGAAAGAACAGGTAGTTGAGATAGTAGGACGTCGCGAGCGTGCTGATCGCCGTACACGCGTAGTAGCGTCCCGTGCCGCGGCGGACGGCGGTTCCGGTCAGACGATCGCGCACGATTGATGATTCTACTGGCCAGGCCGCCGTCGGCGCGTGCGCGCGGACGGAAAACGCGATGCTAAGATCCGTCTTTCGTGTCTACGTCCCTGCCCGGTCCCGACTCCGCCACCGTGCCCGAGATCCCTCGGCCCTGGATCGAGCGCGTCGCCGGCGCACTCACGCACCGGAACTTCCGGCTCGTGTGGTTCGCGGCGCTCGGCTCCACGATCGGGACGTGGATGCAGCAGTACGCCCAGGCACTCCTGGTCTTCGAGCTGACGCAGTCGAAGTTCTATCTCGGCCTCGATGCGTTCCTCGCGCAGTTGCCGATCCTGCTCTTCATGCTGATCGGCGGCGTCATCGCGGATCGTCACGACCGGCGGCGGCTGCTGACGGGATCGCAGTACGTGCAGGCGAGCTCCGCGCTCATCCTCGCTGCGCTCGTCTGGAGCGGCCATGTCACGGTCGCCTTCGTCCTCGCGCTGTCGTTCGTCACCGGCTGCGGGCAGGCGTTCGGCGGTCCGGCGTATCAGTCGATGATCCCGTCGCTCGTGCCGCGGCGCGACCTGCCGAATGCGATCGCGCTCAACTCGACGCAGTTCAACCTCTCGCGCGTACTCGGCCCGGGCGTGGGCGCGGCCGTCCTGGCCACAATCGGCACGGCGTGGTGCTTCGCCGTCAACGGCGTCTCGTTCTTCTTCGTGATCGTCGCGCTGTCGCTTCTGCAGTTGCCGCCGCACGTGCCGGCCACCTCGCGGCCGGCGCTCGCCGCCGAGCTGAAGAGCGGCCTGCACTACGTCCGCGACAACCGCGTCATGTTCACCTTGACGATCCTCGTGACGGTCAGCACGTTCCTGGCGATGCCGATCATGACGATGCTGCCGGCGTTCGCGACCGAGGTCTTGACGACGCACGGCTCGGCGGGGACGCGGCTGTCGATGCTCATGGCCTCGCAGGGGCTCGGTGCGATCCTCGGGGCGCTCATCATCGGCAGCCTCGACACGTCGCACCGCATGGGGCGGCTCATCCTGCGCATTCAGTTCGTGCTCGGCCTGCTCATCGCCGGCTTCGCGCTGTCGACGTCGCTGCCGCTGAGTCTCGTCCTGCTGTTCGTGAGCGGCGTCTTCTTCATGCTGCTCTTCTCGATCAGCTTCTCGCTCGTCCAACTGGCCGTGCCGGACGATCTGCGCGGCCGCGTGGTCAGCATCTACATGGTCGCGCTGCGCGGCGGCGGCCCGATTGGCGGCATCGTGGCCGGCGCCCTGGCCGATCGATTCACGACGCCGGGGGTGATGGCGGTCAACGGCGGGCTGCTCGCGCTCGTCGCCGTGTCGATGGTGGTCTTCCGCCGCGGCCGCGCGCTCATGACCGTGTGAGACGGCGCGCCGTGCGACGACCGCGCGTCGCGCGGATGAGCGCCCGTGCTAGCGGTCGACGAACCGGGTGAGGTAGTAGCAGATCGCGCCGATCGTGGCCGACGCGGGGATCGTGAGGAGCCACGCCCAGACGATCTGTCGAGCCACGCCCCACCGTACCGCGCTCAGCCGGCGCGTGGCGCCCACGCCGATAATGGCGCCCGTGATCGTGTGCGTCGTGCTGATGCCCACGCCGAAGGCCGTCGCCGTGTAGATGGCCACGGCCGCACCCGTCTCGGCGGCGAACCCGCCCACCGGCTGCAGCTTCGTGATCTTCGTGCCCATCGTCCGGATGATGCGCCACCCGCCGGTCAGCGTGCCGAGACTGATGGCGCTGTACGAGAGCAACTCGACCCAGGACGGCACGTTGAAGGTCTTGAGGAATCCGCCCGTCACGAGGGCCCCCGTGATGATGCCCATCGTCTTCTGCGCGTCGTTGGCCCCGTGCATGAGGCTGAAGGCGGCCGCCGAGAGCAGTTGGATCTTGCGGAACCAGCGATCGACGCGCGCCGGCGGCGTGTCGTGCAACAGCCAGTAGATGGCAGCCATCATCGTGAGGCCGACGGCGAGGCCGATGACGGGCGCCAGCACGATGAAGACGATCGTCTTCACCCACCCGGCCACGATGATGACGCTCCAGCCGGCCTTGGCGACCGCCGCGCCGGCGTAGCCGCCGAAGAGCGCGTGCGAGGAGCTCGTCGGCAGGCCGAAGAACCACGTGATGAGGTTCCAGATGATCGCGGCGACGAGGCCGGCGAGGATGACGCCGTAGGTCACCGCGGACAACTCGACCATGCCGCTGCCGACCGTGTGGGCGACAGCCGTGCCGACGCCAATCGCCGCGGCGAAGTTGAAGAACGCCGCCCAGATGACGGCCAGGCCCGGCGAAAGCACGCGCGTCGAGACGACCGTCGCAATCGAGTTCGCGGCGTCGTGGAAGCCGTTGATGTAGTCGAAGACGAGCGCGACGCCGATGATGACGCCGAGCGTGCTGAAGAAGATCTCGCTCACGATCTAGCCGTGCTTGACCACGACGCCTTCGATGACGTTGGCCACGTCCTCGCAGCTGTCGGTGATCCGCTCCAGATTGTCGTACAGCTCCTTCCACTTCATGATCGTGATGGGATCCGTCTCGACCTCGAAGAGCCGCCGGACGGCTTCCTGGTAGATGCGGTCCGCCTCGTTCTCGAGACGGTTGATCTCGACCGCGTGCGGATGGACGGGCTTCTTCGTGGCCAGAGCCTCGAGCGCGAGGTTCAGCCGGTCGGCCGACGCCGACACCGTGTGGGCCAGCTCGCGCGCGCCCGGACGGACGCGCTGGATCTTGTAGAGCCGGACGAGCGCGGCCGCGTGGTCGATCGCGTCCATCACCGTGTCGAGCGTCGTCGCCATCGCATAGAGATCCTCGCGGTCGAACGGCGTGACGAACGTCCGGTGCAGACGCTGGATCGTGTCGTGCGTGAGCGCGTCACACCGGTGCTCGGCGTCCTTGATCAAGTCGACGACGGCAATCTCCGGAGGCTCGACGGCCAGCAGGCGCTCGAGCAGGCCGGCGGCCGCGCGAATTTCACCGGCCATCTGCTTGTACAGATCGAAGAACTGTTCGTCGCGGGGGAAGAGGGAGAGTCGCAAGCCCATCGGTCAGGTTCGGGTCGTCCACATTGTAACGTCAGTGTAACGGCGGCGACGTAACCGCGTTTTACAACGGGGTGACCTGCTGGCAACGCCGGCACCGTACCGTGACCGCATGTCAGCCGTCACGCCCCTTCCCCGCATTCTCGTCGTCGAGGACGAACCCGATGTCGTGCGGCTCATCAAGCACGCGCTCGAACAGCGCGGCGAGGCGCGCGGCGACATCGCGGCGACCGACGGCGCGGCGCTCGAGCGCATCGGGACGGGCGCGCCCGACCTCCTGCTGCTCGACCTGACGCTGCCGCTCATCGACCGCGCCGAGGTCTGCCGGCTGGTCCTGGACTTGGGCGCCGACGACTACATCACGAAGTCCTTCAGTCTGCGTGAGGACGGGCGGGCTCGGCCCCGCAATCGGCGGCCCCGCGTTAGAATGGCCGCACGATGAACGACGTCCTGACGATCATCCTCGGCGGCGGACGCGGCACGCGGCTGTTTCCGCTCACCCACCATCGATCGAAGCCCGCGGTTCCGATCGGCGGCAAGTGGCGCCTCATCGACATCCCGATCAGCAACTGCCTGCACGCCGGGCTCGAGCGCATCTACGTGCTCACGCAGTTCAACTCGGCCTCGCTCAACCGTCACATCGCGCAGACCTATCGCATGGACCTGTTCTCGGGCGGCTTCGTCGAGATTCTCGCCGCCGAGCAGACGCCCGAGGGCGAACAGTGGTTCCAAGGGACGGCCGACGCTGTCCGGCAGGCCGCGCGGCATTTCCGTGACGTCGACGCGGAGTACTACCTGATCCTGGCCGGTGACCACATCTACCGCATGGACTTCGCCGAGCTCATCGAGGCGCACATCGAGCGCGACGCGGACATCACGATCGCCGCGCAACCGGTCTCGACCGACGATGCGACGCAGATGGGAATCTTCAGCTTCGACACGAGCGGGCAGATCGTCGGCTTCGAGGAGAAGCCGAACACCGAGCGGCTTGGCGAGATGCGATCGAGCGCGCCGGCGCACTCGCCGGCCGGCCTGCTCACGGCCGACAAGCCGTTCCTCGCCTCGATGGGCATCTACGTCTTCTCCCGCGAGGTGCTCTACGACGTGCTCGACCGCAACCGGTCGGTGGATTTCGGACGCGAGGTCATTCCGCGCGCGCTCGATACGCACCGCGTGCACGCGTATCTCTATCGCGGCTACTGGGCCGACGTCGGGACGGTCAGCTCGTTCTACGACGTGAACCTGATGCTCACGCGGCGCGGGTCGCCGTTCGACTTCTTCCATCCGCGGCGGCCCATCTACACGCATCCGCGCTTCCTGCCGGCCGCGCGCATGCACGCCTGCCACATCGACGAGGCGCTCATCGCCGAGGGCGCGTACCTGGACACGTGCGAAGTCCAGAACAGCGTGGTCGGCGTACGGACGTCGATTCACCACGGCGCGCGCATCACGCGATCGATCCTGCTCGGCGCCGACTACTACGAGGATCAGTTCGGCGAACTGCCCCTCGGCGTCGGACCCAACGCGGTGCTCGACCGCGTCATCGTCGACAAGAACGCGCGCATCGGCGAAGGCGCGCGGCTCGTGAACGAGCGCGGCATCCAGGACGTCGACGGCGACGGCTACTACATCCGCAGCGGCATCATCATCGTGCCGAAGAACGGCGTCGTGAAGCCCGGCACGATCGTCTGAGCCGGCCCGCCGTGCTCGACGAGTACGACGCCATCGTCGCCGAGCACGGACCGCGCGTCGTTGATGCGACGCGCAGCATCACCGAACAGCAACGGCAACCGCGTGAGCTCGTGGGCGGCGCGCCTGTGTCGCGCGGCGGTCGAGCCGCTAGAATGATCGCAGGATGTCCGACGACCCGCGCTGCGCGCACTGCCGCACGCAGCCCATCGATCCACGCTGGCGCCCATTCTGCAGCGAGCGCTGCAAGATGGCGGACCTCGGCCGCTGGCTGTCGGGTGACTATCGCATTCCAGGCACGCCGCAGCGTCCGTCCGACGACGACGCGGAGGCCGGAGATGATGCGGCGGAAACGCCGGCGCGCAACGGCGATCGCGGGCGATGACGAGACGCGTGCTCGTGGCCGCCGCAATGGCGAGCGTGGCGCTCGTGGCCGGCGCCTGGTGGTGGCGCGCGGATGCGGGGCTCTCGGCCGTCGCACGTCAGGCCCCCCGCCCGGTCGAAGGACCGCGCACGGCCTTCGACGGCGAGCGCGCCATGGCCACGCTGCGCGATCTCGTCCAGATCGGCCCTCGGCCGCCCGGGTCGCCGGAAATCCGCGAAGCCCGCGCGCTCATCACGCGTCAGCTTTCGGCCATGGGGCTCACGGTCCAGGAACAGCCGTTCATCGCCGACACGCCGATGGGGCGTGTCGAGATGGTGAACCTCATCGTGCGCCTTCCCGGCCGCGTCTCCGATCGACTGCTCTTCGCCGGTCACTACGACACGAAGCTCTACACGGACCGCGTGTTCGTCGGCGCCAACGACGGCGCATCGAGCGCGGCCTTCCTCGTCGAGCTCGCGCGCGTACTGTCCGCTACGCCGCATGAGCTGACCTATGACCTCGTGTGGTTCGACGGCGAGGAAGCCTTCGTCAACTGGATGGGGTACGACCACACCTACGGCAGCCGCTATTACGTGCAGGCCGCACAGAAGGCTGGCGCGCTGAAAAGCCTGCGCGCGCTCGTCCTCGTCGACATGGTCGCCGACCGCGACCTGCAGATCCGGCGAGACGCCGCGTCGACGCCCTGGTTGAACGACCTGGTCTGGGCCACCGCGAAACGGCTGGGGTACGGCGGCGTGTTCGTCGACGCGGATACGCAGATCGAAGACGACCACCAGCCGTTCATGGCCGCTGGCGTGCCGTCGATCGACATCATCGATCTCGAATATCCGCCCTGGCATACGCCTGACGACAACCTCGCGCACGTCTCGGCGCGCAGCCTGCAAGTCGTCGGCGACGTCGTCGTCTCGGCAATCCCGGCCATCGAGGCGCACGCGCCGACGGCGGCGCCCTGACGCTTGCGATGCACCCTGTCGGAGGAGGGCCGACCGTCGCGCGGGCGGTCCATTGGCCGTAATGGACGATATTTGCCGCTATACTGATGGCCCCGATCGCACGAACGTCCGCGATCGCACGACATCGCAGAAGGGACAGTCCATGCGCACGAGGTTGTTGATCGTTTCGTCGTTCGTCCTGGCGGCCGCCTTGGCCGTGCCGTCCGCCGCGTCGGCGGACACGCTCCTGTCGCCGCTCGCCGGCGTCACTTTCGGTGCCGATGCGCCGGCCGCCAAGCCGACCTTCGGTGGGTCGGTCACCTTCTTCGGCAATTCGGCGGGTCTCGAGCTCGAGTATGCCCGGACGTCGAACTTCTTCGATGAGAATCCCGAGGCGAGCGTCACGACGGCCACGGCGAGCTTCATCGTCGGCGGCAACACGGACGGCAAGGGCACGAAGCCGTACGCGCTGGTCGGCGTCGGTCTGATCCGCCCGAACGTCAAGGGCACCGACCTGTTCGACGACGTGCACTACAACGACTTCGGCATCGTGCTCGGCATCGGCGTCAACTCCCTCATCACGAATCACGTGGGCGTGCGCGGCGACCTCCGCTACTACCGGGCGCTGCAAGGACCGTCGGACAACGGCGTCATCCCCATCGCGAGCAACTTCGACTTCTTCCGCGCCGTCGTCGGGCTGAGCCTGTACTTCTAGGGCCGCTGCGCGTCTTCAGCGCCAAACGGAGAATGTCGACGCGCGGACGTCCGACCCCCGCGAGGGACGCGTGAAGCCAGCGGCGAAAGAGGACACGTCTTCCCCACCCTTCGCGCCGGCCAGTCCTGACATCGTCGTCCGACGCGTCGGCGATGGCGGCGTGCTCGTCGATCTGCGGACGAACGCGATTTTCGAGCTCAACGACACCGGCATGCGCGTGTGGGAGCTGATTGTCGAAGGCCTGGGCCTGGACGCGATGGCCGCGCGGCTCGCCGAGGAGTTCGAGGTCTCGGCTGCCGACGGGCTGACCGCCTCCCGGCAACTCGTCGACGAGTTGCGCGCCGAGGGGCTCCTCCGGTGACAGATAGTGCCGGTGGCGCCGCGTCCAACGCGGGCCGCCGGAGGACCGGATCGGCGGACTGGTTCGCCGACGTGCC
>CALFMR010000030.1 GCA_937880585.1 uncultured Acidobacteriota bacterium | reverse complement strand
TTAGCCATCCTCGTCCCCGTCTTCGTAGTCGTCTTCATACTCATCCTCGTCTTCGTCCTCGTCGTACGAGTCGTCGTATTCGTCATCGGCGTCCTCGTCCTCGCCGGGCGCTTCCTTGTCTTCGTCGACGTCTCCACGCTCGTCTCCGGCGGCGGCGATCCGCGGCCAGACACGGTCATCAGGTTCAATGGCTGCGCGCAACATGTGAATCCTCCTGACCGGCGGACGTCGAAACGCCGGACCGGTCGGTAACGTCCCCTGATCGGGGTGCGGCATTCATGAGCAAGAGGAATACCAGGGAGCTTCCGTCTGACGTCCGACGGGCGGGTGGCTCGACGAGGCGCGACTGGCAGCGCGCGACCCACCGTGAGCGTGTGTGGCCGCGATGCGCCCCTTCCGCGACGCGATGCGAGCGGTGCCCGCCTCACGCGCCGTGGCGCGGCAACTCTACTCTGAAGACCGTGCGGCCGTTCCGCGGCGGCTCGACCTGGATGCGCCCGCCGTGCGCGCGCGCAATCTGCTGGCTGATGTAGAGCCCGAGTCCGAGGCCGCCGCGGCCGCCCGATCGATCGCCGCCGCGGAACGGATCGAAGATGCGCGGCAGCGCCGCGGGATCGATCGCGCCGCCGTTCGAGACGACGAACGTGACGCGTTCGGGACGGCTGCCGTCGAGACAGACTTCGACGGGGTCCTCGGATCGACCGTGGACGAGCGCGTTGCCGATGAGATTCGACGCGAGCTGCGACAGTCGGTCCGCATCCCACGTGCCGGCCAGATCGCCGCTTGATGCGATCTCGACGCGGCGATCGG
This sequence comes from uncultured Acidobacteriota bacterium, assembly GCA_937880585.1. Lineage (GTDB taxonomy): Bacteria > Acidobacteriota > Vicinamibacteria > Vicinamibacterales > SCN-69-37 > CALFMR01. Next base: position 2,100 of record CALFMR010000030.1, on the reverse strand, counting down.
GAAACGCGACCCGATGCTCGTCGACCGTCCGCCGCACGAGCGTGTCGAGATCCGCGGCCGCGCACGCGACCGGAATACCGCCGGCGAGGCGCGCGCGCGCCAGGTCGAGCATGTCCTGGATCATGCGGCTCATGCGGCGGCCGCTCGACGCGATGCGACCGGCGATCTCGGCCAGCATGCGTTCGTCGCGCGCGACCTTCACGAGCTCGGCGCTCGTGAGGATGGCGTTGAGCGGATTGCGCAGGTCGTGACCCAGCACGGCCGCGAACATCTCATTGACGCGCAGCATCTCGGTGCGCTCGACGAGCTCGCGCTCGAGCTGGCGCTTCTGCCGGTAGAGCTCGAAGAACACGTCCGCCTTGTTCTTCAGGACGTGCGGCTCGATCGGCTTGTACAGGAAGTCCACCGCGCCGGCGTCGTAGCCCTTGAACATCCGATGCTGATCGTGCGCGCCCGCGGTGACCATGATGAGCGGCACGCGGCGCGTCCGCTCGCTGCCGCGCATGAGCTCGGCCAGCTCGAAGCCATCCATCTCGGGCATCTGGACGTCGACGATCGCCAACGCCACGTCGTGCACGAGGAGCAGGTCGAGCGCCTCGACGCCGGACCCGGCGGCCCTCACCTCGACGTCGGCGCGCCGGAGCAGCGCGGACAACGCCAGCCGGTTCTCCTCGAGGTCGTCGACGATCAGACAGACGACGGGCGCGGACGTGGCGGCGGTGGATGGCACGTCGATCATCGAACATCCTTCTTCTGGAACAGGCGTGCGCCTCGGTCGATCTCGTCGAAGGCCTGTCGATGGGGCGAGAAGCGGAGCGACTCCTTGTCGCCGAGCCCCAGGAACCCGCGGCGAACGAGCGCGTCGTGACACAGCCCGACGGCGCGCGCCTGCAGGTCGCCGTCGAAATAGATGAGCACGTTGCGGCACGACACGAGGTGCACTTCGGCGAACACGCTGTCGGTCGCCAGGCTGTGGTCCGAGAACACGATGTGCCGTCGCAGCGTCGTGTCGAACACGACGCGATCGTAGGCCGCCGTGTAGTGATCGGCGAGCGACGTCCGCGCGCCGGACTGCTGATGGCTCCGCGTGAAGCCCGGCACGCGCGCCACGTCGTACACGCCGGCCTCGGCCACGGCCAGCGTGCGCGGGTTAATGTCGGTCGCATAGACGATCGACCGCGCCAGCAGTCCTTCCTCGCGCAGCAGGATGGCCATCGAATACGCTTCTTCGCCCGTGCTGCACCCGGCCACCCAGATCCGCAACGACGGATACGTCCGGAGGAGCGGCACGACGTGCTGGCGCAGCGCGAGGAAATACGCGGGATCGCGGAACATCTCGCTCACCGGCACGGTCAGCGCGTCGAGCACGACGCCGAACGCCCCGGCGTCGTGGAGCATCCGGTCCTGCAGCGCCGAGAGCGTCGCGCACCCGAGCCGCATCATGGCGGTCTCGAGCCGGCGCGCGATCGACGCGCGCGCGTAGCGGCGGAAGTCGTAGTGGAACCGCCGGTAGATCGCCTCGAGCAGCAGTTCCAGCTCCAGGTCGACGTTCGTCACGGCCGTTGTGTCCATCTCTCTACCGCGGCATCCAGACGCGCACGAGCGACAGCAGCTTGTCGACGTCGAGCGGCTGGGCGATGTAGTCGTTCGCGCCGGCCGCGAGACAGCGCTCGTGGTCGTCTTTCATGGCTTTGGCCGTGAGCGCGATGATCGGCAGCCGCGCCCATTCAGGCCGTTTGCGGATCTCGCGCATCGCCGTGAGCCCGTCCATTTCCGGCATCATGATGTCCATCAGCACCAGGTCGATCGCGCCGTCCGCCTCGCCGTCGCTCGCGGCGAGCGCCTCGATCGCCTCGCGGCCGTTACGGGCCACGCGAATCGCGCAGCCCTTGGGCTCGAGCACGCTCGACACCGCGAAGATGTTGCGGGCGTCATCCTCGACGACGAGGATGCGGCGTCCGTCGAGCAGCGCTTCGCGATCGCGTGCCGCGCGGAGCATGCGCTGGTGTTCGGCCGGCAGCGTCGACTCGACCTGGTGCAGGAAGAGCGTCACTTCGTCGAGCAGCCGCTCGGGCGAGCGCGCGCCCTTGATGATGATCG
>CALFMR010000029.1 GCA_937880585.1 uncultured Acidobacteriota bacterium | reverse complement strand
AAGATGACGCCGCGCAGCTTCGCGCGGTGATGTTTCGCACGACCGCGCGCGCGCTGAAGTTCCGGCCCGAGGACGGCATGCACGTCATCGCGCGTGGCCGTCTCACGGTCTACGAGGCCAAGGGCGAATATCAGATCGTCTGTGATGCGCTCGAACCGCACGGGCTCGGCGCGCTGCAAGCCGCGTTCGAGCAGCTCAAGCGGCGCCTCCAGGCCGAAGGCCTGTTCGATACCGCGCGCAAACGGCTCCTACCGGTGCTGCCGCGTCGCATTGGCGTCGTCACGTCGCTCGACGGCGCCGCAGTGCGCGACATCCTGCGCGTCATCGTCCTGCGCCATCCCACCGCGCGTCTCGTGGTCCGTGCCGCGCGCGTGCAGGGCGAAGGCGCGGCCGAGGATCTGGTGCGCGCGCTCGGCGCCGTGGTACGCGTGCCGGAAGTCGACGTCGTCATTATTGGCCGCGGCGGCGGATCCGCCGAGGATCTCTGGGCGTTCAACGACGAACGGCTTGCGCGCGCGATTGCGGGCTGTCCGGTGCCCGTCATCTCCGCGGTCGGCCACGAGGTGGACTTCACGATCGCCGACTTCGTCGCCGACGTGCGCGCGGCCACGCCGTCGAACGCGGCCGAGATCGTCGTCGAGCGCGCCGATCATTTCTGCGCGCGCATCGATCGCGCCGAAGGCCGGCTGCGCGCCGCACTCGCGTCCGCGATGGCGCGACGCCGGCACGCCACCGATCGCCTGGCCACGCGCCTTGGCCACTGGCCCGTCCGCGTCGTCATGCGCGAACGCGACGGCCGGCAGCTCACGCTGCGGCTCGGTCATGCGGCCACCGCACGAGTGGCGGCCGCGCGCCAGCGCGTCGATGCGCTCGTGCGGCGTCTCGAGCGCCGCGATGCGCGCACGCTCGTCGCGGCCTTGCGAGCCCGCACCGTCACGGCTGGCAGCCGACTGCCCGATCTCATCGAACGCCGGCGGCTCGCCGCGGCTGGCCGCGCGCGCACGCTCGCCGCACGTCTCGATGCGCTGAGCCCGCTGGCCGTCCTCGGCCGCGGCTACGCGCTCTGCTGGAACGAGGACCGCACGAGTATCATTCGATCCGCGCACGCGGTCACGACCGGCGACCACGTGCGCGTCACGCTGGCGGACGGCGAGATTGGCTGCCGCGTCGAAGACACGAGATCATGACTGAGCCCGATTCCATCAAGGACTTCGAATCCGCGATCGGCGAACTCGAGCAGATCGTCCGTCAGCTCGAGGACGGCGACCTCGCGCTCGACAAGGCGCTGGCACTCTTCGAGCGCGGCGTCACGCTGTCGCGCTACTGCCACGACCAGATCGGCGCGGCCGAACGGCGCATCGAGCAGTTGACCGAGCGCGGTCAACTTCGAGATGCGTCAGCGCTTCTCGATCCCTCCACGGATACGACCCGCTGACGTGCCGTCCGATCTCGAGACGTACTTCCAAGACTGTCGCCGCGACGTCGAAGCCGCGCTCGATCGCATCCTCGCCGCCTCGCACGCGCCCGCGGTCGTCGCTGAGCCCATCCGCTACGCCGCACTCGGTCCGGGCAAACGGCTGCGCCCGATTCTGACGATCGCCGCGGCCGAGAGCGTCGCGCCGCAGGTGGGCCTCGATGTCACGGCCGCGCGTGCCGCCGCATTGCCGGCCGCTTGCGCCGTGGAAATGATTCATGCCTACTCGCTCGTCCACGACGATCTGCCGGCCATGGACGACGATGCCCTGCGGCGGGGACGGCCAACGACGCACGTCGTGTACGGCGACGGAATGGCGATTCTCGCGGGCGATGGGCTGCTCACCGACGCGTTCCGCGTGCTCGCGTCATGGCCGGACGGGGACGCGCGTGAGGCGGCGTCCACGGCCCGCCGACTTCGGGCGCTGACACGCCTTGCTGAAGCGGCCGGGTCGGCCGGCATGGTCGGCGGACAAGCGATCGATCTCGCCGCGGTCGGACAGCCCGCGCCGGCTGACGCGCCGGATGCGGCCGCCGCACTCGAAGACATGCACGGCCGCAAGACGGGCGCGCTCATCCGTGCGGCAGCCGTGATGGGCGCGCTTCTCGTCGGCGCGGACGCACGGCTCGTGGACGCCATCGACGTCTACGCGCGCGAGCTCGGGCTCGCGTTCCAGATCGTCGACGACATCCTCGACGTCGAAGGATCCGCCGATGCGCTCGGCAAGACTGCCGGCAAGGACGCGGCCGCCGGCAAGCCGACGTTTCCCGCGCTCTACGGCCTTGCCGAGTCGCGCCGTCGCGCGGCGGCCTGTATCGATCGCGCGCATCGCGCGTTGACCACCGCGGGCATCGCGGGCCGCCTCGGCGAGATCGCGGACTGGAGTCTGACGCGCACGCGATGAAAGGGTGCCGGCTCGACATCGCCATTGTCGCGCGCGGCCTTGCGGCGACGCGCGAACGGGCGCGTGCGCTCGTGATCGCGGGCCATGTCCTCGTCAACGGCGTACCGGTCACCAAGGCCGGCGCCGCGGTCAAAGATGACGATGCGATCGTGCTGCGGCAGCCGGATCATCCGTGGGTCAGCCGCGGCGGGTTGAAGCTGGATCACGCACTGACGGTGTTCGGTCTCGACGTCGCCGGCGCGCTCGCGCTCGACATCGGCGCGTCGACGGGCGGCTTCACCGACGTCCTGCTCGCACGAGGCGCCGTGCGTGTCGTTGCGCTCGACGTCGGCACGGCCCAGCTCGACTGGAAGCTTCGGACCGATCCGCGCGTCACGGTCATCGAGCAGGTGAACGCACGTCATCTCGCGCTGGCGATGCTGCCTGACGACGCGCGGGCGTTCGACGTCGTGACCGTGGATGTGTCGTTCATCTCGCTACGCCACATCCTGCCGGTGCTGCCGCCGCTCCTCGCGCCGAGCGGATCGATCATCGTGCTCGTCAAGCCGCAGTTCGAGGCCGGTCGCGACGAGGTGGGCGCAGGCGGCATCGTCCGCGATCCCGTCGTCCACGCGCGCGTCGTCGACGAAGTCACGTCGGCGGCGCATCAGGTAGGATTGGTGCGCGCGGGCGTCGAGCCCTCGCCCATTACGGGCGCGGAGGGCAATCGCGAGTTTCTGATGCGGCTCGTGCAGACGAGATGACGACGATGATTCGCCGCGCGGCGCTGGTCGCGCGCCTGAAGCTGCCGGGCGTCGAGGCCGCGCTCACCGAAGCCGCCACGTGGCTGGCCGCGCACGGCTGCGATCCGGTGATCGAAGTGGAGAGCGCGCGCGCCGCCGGACTCGCCGACCGCTTCGCGACCGTGGCGCGCGACGCCGTGGCCGCCGACGTCGGCGCCGTGATCACGTTCGGCGGTGACGGCACGCTGCTCGGCACGGCGAGCGCCATCGCGCACTCGCCCTACGATGCCCCGCTCATGGGCATCAACCTGGGCCGACTCGGCTTTCTCACCGAGGTCGCGCGCGCCGACATGCTGCGCGCGCTCGACGCGCTCATCGCCGGCCGGTCGTCGACCGAGACGCGTCTGCTCATCGAAGGCCGCGTCGAACGGTTCGGCGGCATTGTCCTGCGGCGCCTCGCGCTCAACGACGTCGTCGTCTCGCGCAGCGCACTGTCGCGAATGATCGAGATCGACGTCGACGTCGACGACCAGCGCATCTGCCACGTCAAGGCCGACGGCGTCATCGTGGCCTCGCCAACCGGATCGACCGCCTATAACCTGTCGGCCGGCGGCCCCATCGTCCATCCCGGCATCGACGCGCTCGTCTTCACGCCCATCGCGCCGCATACGCCCACGCATCGTCCCGTGGTGCTGCCCGCCAGCGCGCGGCTCGCACTACGCCCCGACATGACGCGCGAAGCCGACATCGTCGTCACGTTCGACGGCCAGTTCGGACTGCCACTCGAAGCACGCGACACCGTCCACCTCGCCCGCGCGGACCGCGTGCTACGTCTCCTTCACGTCTCACCACGTACGCACTTCGACATGCTGCGGGAAAAACTGCGGTGGGGAGGTTAGGCCTCACGCGAAGATCGCGAAGGACTAGTGCTTTCCACTCCTGAAGTACCTCACCTGCCATCGTGCGACGTTGCGGCTGTGTTCGGCGAGCGTCGTGGCGAAGGCATGCGTGCCATCGTTGCGGCTGACGAAATAGAGGTACGGCACGTCGGCCGGGTGCGCGGCGGCTTCGAGCGACGCGCGGCCCGGTGAGGCGATGGGGCCCGGAGGCAGACCTGGGTGTCGGTACGTGTTGAACGGCGAGTCGATCTGCAGGTCGGCGCGCGTGATGTTGCCGTGCCAGCGGCCGGCCTGCATGAGCGCGTAGATCACGGTGGGATCGCACTGCAGCGGCATTCCGCGTTTGAGACGATTGCGATAGACGGCCGCGACGATCGGCCGTTCGGCGGGCGACGCGGTCTCCTTCTCGACGAGCGACGCGAGCGTCACGAGCTCGCGTGGACTCAACTCGTCGGCCGCCGCCTCGGCACGCAACGGCGCGTCGAACGCGCGGCGGAAGCGATCGAGCATCGCGTGGACCGTGCCAACCGCGCCCGCGTCGCGGGCGAGCGCGTAGGTGTCGGGGAACAGATACCCCTCGAGTGTCCGCGCGTCGGGATCGAGATCGGCGACGAGCGCGCCGTCGCCGGCCGCGCGCACGAAGTCGTCCGCCGTGCCGAGTCCGCTCCCGGCGAAGACGTCTGCCATCTCCGCAATCGTCAGCCCTTCGCGAAACGTCACGCTGCGCGTGTAGACGTCGCCCCGCGCGACGCGCCGCAACACGTCGAGCGGCGACGCCGCGTCGGCGAAGCGGTATTCGCCGGCCTGCAGATGACGGTCCGCGCGCGTGAGGCGTGCCGCCACCTGGAATGTGATCGGATCCGGAATCACGCCCGCATCGGCCAGTCGCTCGGCGATGCCAGCCACGCCGGTACCGGATGGGATCTGGACGAAACGTTCCATGTCGCTGAAGCCGCGATACGGCGTCGTGGCGCGGTGATACGTCCACGCCGCCAGGCCGCCCGCCGCGACGAGGACGAACGCGAAGAGGAAGAAAAGACGCTTCACCACGAGACGCACCACGCGGCCACGATCGGCACGATCATACGGTCACCGACGGCCGCGTCTGGAGATCGCGCGCATCGGCCTGGAGCCGCGGCACGCTCAGTCGTCCCCGGCGGGCGGCGTCGGCGCGAACGCGTCGAGATGATCCTGCAGGACGATCGCGGCGGCCGCCGCGTCGATCTGCGCCTTGCGCCGGCGCCAGTCGCGTTCACGCACCGCGAGCCGCGACTCGGCTTCCACGCTCGTCAACCGTTCGTCCACGAGCGAGACGGAAAGTCCGGTCGCCGTCTCGAGCGCGGCGGCAAACGCGCGCACGTCCGGCGTCAGGTCCGTATCATCGCCATTCAACCGCCTCGGCAGGCCGACGACGATCGCGGCGATGGCATCGTCGGGGTCCGCGCCCGTCGTCGTCACGAGGTCCGCGACCAGGCGAGCCGAGGCCGCGGGCGTTCCCGCCGCCGCAACGGCCTGCCAGGGCCGGGCGATCGTGCCGGACGCGTCCGACCGCGCCAAGCCGATCCGCCGCCGCCCGTAGTCGACGCCGAGCCAACGCATGACGGCTAGCCTACACCGGCCCCGGACCGCTGTCGGCCGTGCGCCCGGGCACGCGGCCGCGATTGCCATAGCCAAACGGCGCGGCTGCCGCCGATAATAGACGTCATGTCGTCCCGGACCCGCGCGTTGGTCTTCCTGATCTCCACGCCGCTCGTGCTGTTCGTCGTCGTGGGCGGCCTGGCCGGCGCCTCGCGCGTCGCGCCCGCCGTGCCGCAAAGCGGGTTCCCGCATCTCAAGGTCTTCGAAGAGGTCGTCTCCTACATCATCAACGCCTACGTCGAGGACGTGAACGTCGACAAGGTCTTCGATGGCGCGATGCGCGGCCTGACCGATGGCCTCGATGCGTCGAGCGCGTATCTCCAGCCCGAGGAAGTGCAGGCAATCGACGCGGGCACGCCGATCGCGGCCGGCCAGGTGGGGCTCGTCATCACCAAGCAGTTCTATCTGCGCGTCGTGGGCGTCCGCGATGGATCGCCGGCCGCGCGGGCCGGACTCGAGACGGGCGACTTCATCCGGGCCATCGACAGCGCGCCGACGCGCGAGATGTCCGCGTTCGCGGGCACGCGCCGGCTCGCGGGCGCGCCGGGGTCGACCGTGTCGCTGCTCGTGTTTCGTAACAACCCGGCCGATCCGAAGACGATCGCGCTCACGCGCGAGGCGCCGGCGAGTCCGGACGTGACGAGTCGGCGGCTGCCCGGCGGCGACGGCTACGTGCGCGTCACGGCGTTTGACGATGGCACTGCGCACGCGATTCAGACGGCCGCGAGCACGCTTGGCGACGCGGCCACGCACGGACTCATCATCGACCTGCGGAGTACCGCGAGCGGCACGGGCGCGGACGGGATTGCCGCCGCGCGGCTGTTCGTCTCGAAGGGCACGATCGCGACGATGGCCGGGCGCGCGGCCTCGGATCGCACGGTCACGGCGGCCGGCTCCGGCGATGGCGCGCTCACGATGCCGGTCGAGCTCCTCGTCTCGAACGGCACGGCCAACGCGGCCGAGATCTTCGCCGCTGCCCTGGCCGATGGCCGCCGGGCGCGGCTCGTCGGCGAACCCACGGCCGGTATCGCCGCCGAGCAGAAGCTCGTCCGGCTGCCGGAAGGCCGCGGGCTCTGGCTCACCTACCGGGAATATCTGCGAGCCGACGGCACGCCGATCGAGGAGCACGGCCTGCGTCCCGACGTGCCGGTCGACACGCCCGTGCTCGACTTCGACGAAGCCCGTCCGGCGACCGATGCGGTGCTCGACGCCGCCGTGGCCGACTTGAAGAAGACGCCGGCCGAACGCCAGACCGGCAGCCAGCCCCAGGCCGGCGGCCAGACCGCGGCCCCTCCGCCAGACGAGGCCCCTGCGCCCAGGGGTGGGGCGCTTCCTATCGGCCCTAATGAGCGCTAGATTTCACTGTAGTACTAGTGCCTTATTGACAGTAGGCCATTCCAGAATTCCTCAAATTCTGGCCTGAATCTGGGGTCAATTGACCCTCACACCCCCGCGGTGCTATAAAGCGCCGATCCGCAAGGAAATCCTGTAGGGATGCGTTGGTTGTGACAGTAGGCAAGGGAGGGAGGCGCCACGAGGCTCCGCCCACCTTCAGCCAATGTGCCCTGCAGTTCTGGAGGTGCAGATGAAGGTACTAGCGGGTACGAAAATCTCGGCCCTGGTGCTGCTCGCGTTGGCACTAGCGGTCGGGAGACCCGTTTCGGCGCAGATCACGACCGGAACGGTGGCGGGCACGATCAAGGACACCCAAGGCGGCGTCATCCCTGGCGCGACCGTCGTCTTGATCAGCGAATCACGCGGCACGAAGTCGATCCCGGTCGTCACGAACGAGACCGGTGACTGGGTCATGCCGAACGTGACGGCCGACACGTACACCGTCGAAGTGACGATGAGTGGTTTCAAGACCCTGACCCGGAAGGGCGTGCTCGTGAGCGGCGGCGACCGTGTAGTCGTCGGCACGCTGACCCTCGAAGTGGGCGGCACGTCGGAAACCGTCGATGTCACCGCCGAGGCGCCGATGATTCAGGCGCAGAGCGGCGAACGCTCGTTCACGGTTACGACGACGCAGGTCGAGAACCTGCCCGTCGACCGCAGCAATTTCGCGAACCTGGCGCGGATGGCCCCGGGCGTGTTCCCGGGCAGCCAGAGCGGCCAGGCGGCCAGCCGGCTTGGCGCCAGCGGCCAGAACAACCTGCAGATGGACGGCATCTCGGCCATGGACACCGGCAACAACGGCCAGATGCTGAACCTGAACATCGAGTCGATCGCCGAGGTCAAGATCCTCACCCAGGGCTACCAGGCCGAGTACGGCCGGTCGAGCGGCCTGCAGATCACGGCGGTCAGCAAGAGCGGCACGAACCGCTTCCACGGCTCCCTCTACGACGTCGAGCGCAACTCCGACTGGGACACGATCAACTGGCAGGACAAAGCGAACGGCAACCCGAAGCCTGAGCTGAAGGACCGGCACTGGGGCTACTCGATCGGCGGTCCGGTCGGCAAGCCCGGTGGCAACAACAAGCTGTTCTTCTTCTACAGCCACGAGTTCCATCCGCAGACGACGTCCGGCACGATCAACCGTTTCCGCGTACCGACGGCGGCCGAACGGGTCGGCGACTTCTCCCAGTCGCTCGACAACAACGGCAAGCCGATCCCGCAGCTGTTCAGCCCGTACGATCGGTCGCCCTATCCGAACAACGTGATTCCGGCGAGCGATCTGTACTCGGTCGGGTTGAACCTCCTGAACCGGTATCCGCTGCCGAGCGAGACTCAGGCACCTGGCACGAACTACAACCTCGAGATCGCGCGGCCTCAAGACAATCACCTCATCCAGCAGCCGGCCGTCCGCGTGGACTACCAGTTGTCTCCGGCGTTGCGCATCACGGGCCACTACTCGGCCCAGCGTGACCAGCAGCGCGTGGTCGAGGGCACGATGCCCGGGTTCAACGACGTGCTCGTGCCGTA
>CALFMR010000028.1 GCA_937880585.1 uncultured Acidobacteriota bacterium | reverse complement strand
CTCGCGCACGCACCACACGAACATGGATGTCTACGATCGACTGCAGCCAGACGATGTGAAGCAGATGGCCGTGGTCGCCGCGGTCTTCGCCTGGCAGGCGGCCACGCGCGACGAACCGCTGCCGCGTACGACTGCGCCGGCGATGGGAGGCCGCTGACATGCCGCCGCGCCAACTCTGGATCTTCAAGCTCGGCTGCTGGGCGACCGTCGCGACCGCCGTCGCGTATCTGGCCCTGCACGTGATGGTGTTCGGTCTGTCGACGACCGACGCGGGCCGTCAGGCGCTGGCGATGGCCGAGTCCAGCCGGTTCGCGATCGTCGGCGGCGGCATGCGTTCGCTCGCGGATCTGTTCGGCGCGGCCAGCCTGATGTTCGACGTCCTGCTCGCCGCCATGGGCGCGGCCGGGCTCGCCGCGGCGCGGACCGACGACCGCGTCGTCGTGCGCGGCGTCGCGCGCGTCTTCAGCATCGCGTGCGTCACGCTCGTCGTCATCGCGCTCGTCGACATGTCGCTCGTCTTCGCGATGCTGCTCGCCGCGCTCGCGGTGTGCTTCATTCTGGCGTCGGTTGTTTCTCCCGAGGGCTGACCCTCGCGAGCGCCATTTCCTTCACGCGCCGAAGATCCGTCTTGCCCGTGGCGAGCGTGGGCAACGCATCGACCGCGACGAGATTTTCGCGCTTCGGAATCCACAGGCGCGGCAGCCCGCTCGACGCCGACAGCTCGTCCCAGAGCCGATCGGCGGGAATGTCCGGCCGCGCGTAGAACGCAACGAGCCGCTCGCCCCGCACCGCATCCGGCACGGCCGTGACGACGGCCGCGGCCTCGCCGAGGATGGCGTTGATCGCGTCCTCCACGCGTACGTGCGGCACCATCTCGCCGCCGATCTTGCTGAAGCGCGAGATCCGATCCGTGATGAAGATGAACCCGTCGTCGTCGAGGCGCGCAACGTCGCCAGTGACGTACCAGCCGTCGTGGATCGCGGCCGCGGTCGCCTCGGGCGCGTCGAGGTACCCGCGCATCATGTTCGCGCCGGTCACCTCGAGCAGCCCTTCTTCGCCGATGGGCAACGGCCGACGCGTCTCGCGATCGACGACACGCGCGGCGACGCCGGGAATGGGAAGACCGACGGAGCCGGGGCGCAGATGCGGATACGGTTCGCGATCGCCGACGTTGACGCGATTGACCGCGACGACGGGCGCCATCTCCGTGCAGCCGTAGCCCTCGAGTAGATGGACGCCGAACTTCTCGCGAAAGGCCGAGGCGAGCGGCTCGCGTAGTTTCTCGGCGCCGACGATCGCATGGCGCAGCCGCGCGAACTCGGCCGGCGTGCAGCGCCGCAGATACGATCCGCAGAACGTCGGCGTGCTGATCAGCATCGTGACGCCGTAGGTCTCCGAGAGCTCGCCAATCGTCTTCGCGTCGGTTGGATTCGGATGGTAGACGACCGTCGTCCCGCGCAGCAGCGGCAGCCAGAACGTGCCGGTGAAGCCGAACGAGTGGAACAGCGGCAGGATGCCGAGGAAGCGATCCGACGGCCCAATCGGAAAGATCTGCGTCAGCGAATCGAGGTTGCCGAGGATGGCCGCGTGCGAGAGTTGTACGCCCTTCGGCTGTCCCGTGCTGCCGCTCGAGAAGATGATCGTCGCGAGCGGCGACGAGCCGTCTGGCGCGTTCGGACCGGAGTGCCGGGCGCGGAGCCACCACCGCGGCGCGAGACGTGCGGACAGCAGCGCCAGGACTTTGTCGGCGGACGTGATCGCCGGCCGTACATCTTCGAGGAACACCATCGCCGGGGTCGCCGCGAGGCCGGCTTTCTCGAGGAACTGGCGCGACGTGACGATCGTGCGCACGCGCGCAAGGTCGACGGCTGCCTGCGTGACGTCCGCGCCCAGCGTGAAGTTGAGGTTGACCGGCGTGCGGCCGGCGAAGAACAGCGCGATGTTGGTGAGCGCGCTCGCGACAGTCGCCGGCAGCATGACCCCGACGTTCCGTTCGCCCGGCGTGCGGCGCGCGAGCAGCCGGCCGAGAGCGAACGACGCGATGAGCAGGCGGCCGTAGGTGAGCGATGCGCCCGTGCTGTCGGCCGCGGCCAGGCTCGACCAGTACGTGCGGGCCGCGCGGACGAATTCCAGGTGCAGGCGATCGGACGCCGTGCGCCGCCGGCCCATCGTTCGAGCACTGAGCTCCGCAATCGCCGCGCGAGCCACGCCGGCTGATGGCGGCGCCGCGAATGGCCGGCCGACAGCGACGAACACGCGCTCGCGCCCGCGGTCGAGCGGGCCTGGGCGATCGGAGAGCGGCGGCGCGGGCGGAGGACGGCGCGTTCGCGACTCGCTCGCAGCGGCGGGCGGCGGCGCGGCTGAGGCGGCCGCATCCGTCTCCATCGCCGATCCAGCGTTGTCGGTTGTCGCCGCGCGCGGCGCGTCACGACGCCGCGTGTGCCGCGGCCACGGCCGATCGAGATAAACAGGGACGATTGGAACCGGCCCGCGCGACGACGACGTCAGCCGCGCGAGCGCGTCGGCGAACGGGACCGGGCTCGTCGTCAGGCTGTTGCTGCCGTCGGCGAACAGACAGACGACTTCGCCGCGCGCCAGCGCCTGCTCGGCCGAGGCAATCGCGGCATCAGGCGTCTGTGCCGCGTCGCTCGCGGTCCAGACGCGACGGCCGACCGACGCGGTGAGCAGCACCGCGTCGTCGGCCGCGACATGATTGGCAATGAGGAGAGCCGGCCCCTCGGCCGGGACGTCAGCGACGCCCGTCGACTGGAGCCGGTAGCGCGTGCGCGTGAGCAGCCACCGCCACATGCGGCTTGCGGCCGGCGGCCGTCTCAGTGGCGCGTGCTCAAGGACTGATCGCCCATGGCCGGAGGCTCATCGGGCGGCGGTGCCACCGGCAGCGGGCCGGCGAGGGCGGTCTGCAGCACCTGGTCCATCGTCTCGACGAGGTTGATGTTCATCGAGTCGAGGACGTTCTTCGGGATGTCCGCCAGGTCCTTTTCGTTGTCCTTCGGCATGACGATGGTCATGACGCCCGCGCGGTGGGCGGCCAGGAGCTTCTCCTTGACGCCGCCAATCGGCAGCACCTTGCCGCGCAGGGTGATCTCGCCCGTCATGGCGACGTCTCGCCGTGTCGGCACGTGCGCCAGCGCGGAGACGAGCGCCGTGGCCAGCGTGATGCCCGCCGACGGCCCGTCCTTCGGAATCGCGCCTTCGGGAATGTGCACGTGCACGTCGGTGCGCCGGCCGAAGTCGCGCGGGATGCCCAGGTCATCGGTCTTCGACCGCACCCAGCTCATCGCGGCCTGCGCGGACTCCTGCATGACGTCACCCAGCTTGCCGGTGAGCGTCAGCTTGCCGCGGCCCGGCATGAGCGTCGCTTCGGTGACGAGAATCTCGCCGCCGACTTCCGTCCACGCGAGACCGGTGGCCACGCCGATTTCGTTCTTCTCTTCGGCCATCGACGGCCGGAAGCGCGGGACGCCGAGGTACTCGGTCACCTTGGGCGCGGTGACTTCCTCGGAGAAGCTCGTGCCTTCGACGACGACCTTGCGCGCGATCTTGCGGCAGATGGACGAGATCTCGCGCTCGAGGTTGCGGACGCCCGCTTCGCGCGTGTAGCGCTGGATGATCGTCTGCAGCGCCTCGTCGGTGAACGTGACGTTCTCCGGCGTCAGGCCCGCGCCCTCGACCGCCTTCGGCGCGAGGAACCGGCGCGCGATCTCGACCTTCTCCATCTCGGTGTAGCCGGCGAGCTGCAGCACTTCCATGCGGTCGCGCAGCGCCTGCGGGATCGTGTGCAGCACGTTGGCCGTGCAGATGAACATGACGTTCGACAGGTCGTACTCGACGTCGAGGTAGTGATCGAGGAACGTGTGATTCTGTTCCGGGTCCAGCACCTCGAGGAGCGCCGCCGACGGGTCGCCGCGGAAGTCCATGGACATCTTGTCCACTTCGTCGAGCAGGAAGACCGGGTTCATCGTGCCGGCCTTCTTCATCATCTGGATGATCTGGCCGGGAAACGCGCCGATGTAGGTGCGGCGATGGCCGCGGATCTCCGCTTCGTCGCGCACGCCGCCGAGCGACAGCCGGACGAACTTGCGGTTCATCGCGCGCGCGATCGACTTGGCGAGCGACGTCTTGCCCACGCCGGGAGGGCCCGCGAGCGTGAGAATGGTCGCCTTCGGCTTCTTGACCAGCACGCGCACGGCCAGGAACTCGACGATGCGCTCCTTGATCTTCTCGAGGCCGAAGTGGTCCTCGTTGAGCACCTTCTCGGCATGCGGCAGGTCGCGGCTCTCCTTGGTCTTCTTGAACCAGGGGACCGCGATGAGCCAGTCGAGGTAGTTGCGCGAGACGGTGGCCTCGGCCGACATCGGCGGCATGGCTTCGAGGCGCTTGAGCTCCTCGATCGCCTTGCGCTCGACGTCCTTCGGCATGCGCGCCTGTTCGATCTTCTTCTTCAGATCCTCGACCTCGCTGCCTTTTTCGTCCTTGCGGCCCAGCTCGCGCTGGATCGCCTTCATCTGCTCGTTGAGGTAGTACTCCTTCTGCGTCTTCTCCATCTGCTTCTTGACGCGAGAGCGGATCTTCTTCTCCACCTGGAGAATCTCGATCTCGGCTTGCATCAATTCGTACAGGCGCTCGAGACGCTTTTTGGCGTCGTCCATTTCGAGCAAAGCCTGACGATCACTCAGCTTGATGGTCGGCAGATTGGCAGCGATGGTGTCGCTGAGCTTCCCAGCATCGTCGATGCTTTGGACGCTCATCAGCACTTCAGGCTGCACTTTCTTGTTGAGCTTGACGTAGACCTCGAACGTGCTCTGCACGCTGCGGATCAACGCTTCCACCTCGACGTCGGCCGGAATCGCTTCTTGAATCTCTTCGAGCTCGACCTGGAAAAAGTCGGCGGAGTCTAGATAGCGGCGGACGCGTGCGCGCTGTCGGCCTTGTCGGCGAGTGCGAAGTGGTTATATCGCGATGCGGTGTCGACCATCCCGGGGTGCTGCGCATTGATTGCAGCGGCTACGAGCGTGGTGAGTCCCGCGTGCGCGAGCTTGGCGGTATCCCTGGCTGCGATCACGTGACCGTTGGAAACCGTGAGCGATGGCACTACATACGTAGTCGCGACAGAATCGGGCGGCGACAAGATAGCGGCCGGTTCATCCCCGCGTGCGC
>CALFMR010000027.1 GCA_937880585.1 uncultured Acidobacteriota bacterium | reverse complement strand
TCGAGCACGCGCTCGTCGTCGGCGCGGACGTGATGTCGAGCATCATCGACTACACCGACCGCGCGACCTGCATCCTCTTCGGCGACGGCGCGGGCGCCGTCGTCCTCTCGCCGGCGACCGACGACGAGCCGGCCATCATCGATTTCATGCACGAGATCGACGGCAACGGCGGCCCGGCGCTCTGCATGCCGGCCGGCGGCAGCCGTCATCCCGCCTCGCACGAGACGGTCGATCAGCGGCTGCATTACGTCAAGCAGGATGGACAGGCGGTGTTCAAGTTCGCCGTGCGCAAGAACGAGGAGATCGCCCTGCGCCTGCTCGAGCGCAACGGCCTCACGGCGGCCGACATCGACCTGTACGTCTCGCACCAGGCCAACCGCCGCATCATCGAAGCCACCGCCCAGCGCCTCGGCCTGCCGCCCGAGAAATACATCGTCAACCTCGAGAAGTACGGCAACACCACGGGCGGCACGATCCCCCTCGCCCTCTCCGACGCCCGCGCCCAGGGCCGCCTGAAGAAGGGCGACCTCGTCCTGCTCGCCTCGGTCGGCGCCGGCTTCACCGCCGGCGGCGTGCTGCTCAGGTGGGGGTTGTGAAGAGCCGCGTCGGCCCCGGATTCCTTCTGGGTGCCGCCGCGGGAAAACCCGCAGGCATCCGACGGGCGGCGAGGGGGCACGTGGGGCCGACGCCCACACCCTCCGGCATTGCCTTTGCTCAGACCCGTGGTGCCGGCCGCATCGCACATGGATGACGGCGGCTTCGCGAGGTGCGTATGTTCCGCCTGACCCGTCGCACGTGGTCCCGCATCGGCATGGCGGCCGTCGGCGTGTTCGCCGCCATCCAGTTCGTCCCCTACGGCCGCCAGCACACGAACCCTGCCGCGCGCGACGAGCCGGCGTGGGATTCGCCCGAAACGCGCGCGCTGGCCGAGCGCGCGTGCTATGACTGCCACAGCAACGAGACGAAGTGGCCCATCTACTCGAACGTTGCCCCCGTCTCCTGGCTCGTCCAGCACGACGTCGACGAAGGGCGGTCGAAGCTGAACCTGTCGGAATGGACGCGCCCGCAGAAGGACGCCGACGAGTCGGCCCGCGAAGTGCGCAGGGGCGACATGCAGATGGCGATCTACGTGCTGATGCACCCCGGCGCGCGCCTCGATGCCGCCGAGCGCGCGCGGCTCGCGGACGGACTCGCGAAGACGCTGGGCGACAGGGACCTCAAGGCCAGCCACGCGCGGTGACCGGTCGCGAAGGCGGCCTCAGGAGAGCAGAAGCTCCAGGTCTTCTTTCTTCAGGTCGCGCAGCCCGCTCGCGTCCGCGGTGAGGACGGCGTCGGCCAGCGCGCGCTTGGACTGCTGCAGGGCGAGGACTTTTTCTTCGACCGTGTCGGAGGCGATGACGCGGTAGGCGAAGACCTCGCGCGTCTGGCCGATGCGGTGCGTCCGGTCGATGGCCTGCGCTTCGACCGCGGGATTCCACCACGGGTCGAGCAGGAACACGTACTCCGCCGCCGTCAGGTTCAGCCCGACACCGCCCGCCTTGAGGCTGATGAGGAACAGCCGGCAGTCCGGATCCTCCTGGAAGCGATCCACGCGCGGCTGGCGATCGCGCGTGCGGCCGTCGAGATACTCGTAGGTCAGCCCCTCGTCGTCGAGCCGCGGCTTGAGCAGGCCGAGCAGCGTCGTGAACTGTGAAAACACGAGCGCCTTGTGCCCCTCGTCGGCCAGCTCGCGCAGCCGTGGGACGAGGACGTCGAACTTCGCGGACGGATCGTCGCGCCGCTGCGCATCGACGAGCCCCGGATGGCAGGCCGCCTGCCGCAGGCGGAGCAGCGCCTCGAGAATCTGGATCTTCGACCGCGCCATGCCCACGCGCGCGACGCGCTCGAGCAGCGCGTCGCGATAGTGCTGGCGCAGCCCGTCGTAGAAGGCGCGCTCGGCCTCGCCGAGCTCGCAGGCAATCGTCTGCTCGGTCCGTGCCGGCAGCTCGCGTGCGACTTGCGCCTTCGTCCGCCGCAGGATGAACGGCCGCAGCCCGCGCGCGGCAATCGCGAGCGTCTCGGGATCGCTGCCCGACGCGGTCGCGGCGCGCTGGAAGACGGACGCGCGGCCGAGCAGGCCCGGATTCAGGAACTCGAACAGGCTCCACAGCTCGCCGAGATGGTTCTCGATCGGCGTGCCCGACAGCGCGAGCCGATACCGCCCGCGCAGGAGCCGCACCGCCTTGGCCGACACCGTGCCCGCGTTCTTGATCGCCTGCGCCTCGTCCAGGATCACGTACTCGAACGGCACGTCCGCCAGCCGCGGCGCGTCGCGACGGACCGTGCCGTACGTCGTCAGCACGATGTCGTGTTCCGCGATCACTTCCGCCGACGCCGCACGCCCCGTGCGCGAGTAGTCGAGCACCGCGAGGTGCGGCGTGAACTTCGCCGCCTCGTTCATCCAGTTCTGCACGAGCGACCGCGGGACGACGATCAGCGAGGGACGCGGGGCGGACGGGTCGGCGCCGCGCGCTTCGCGCCACCAGGCGAGGAGCGCCAGGACCATGATCGTCTTGCCCAGTCCCATGTCGTCGGCCAGACAGCCGCCGAACCCGAACCGCCGCAGAAACAGGAACCAGCCCAGTCCTTGCCGCTGATATTCGCGCAGCGTGCCCGTAAAGCCCGGCGGCGCGTCGACGGGCGCGATCGACGTGAACGCGCCAATCTCCCCGCGCATCGCCTCGAACCCCGCGTCGACGATGACCGACGCTTCGTCGCGGCGGGCGTCGAGCAGCGCGTCGAGCAGCGCGCCCTGCGCGCGGCCGAACCGCAGCCGCTTGCCCTCCACCTCGGTCGCCGCCGCCGCGAGCGGCGCGTAGCGGCGCAGCCAGTCCTCCGGCACGACGCCGACCGACCCGTCGCCCAGCCGCACGAGCGATTCCTTGCGCCGCAGTGCCGCCAGCAAATCGGCGAGCGGCAGCGACTGGTCGCCGAAGTCGACCGCCGCGTCGAGATCGAACCAGTCCACGCCCGAGCTCACCGACAGCCGCACGCCGCCCGCGCGGCGATACGTCTGCCCCTGACCTTCGATGCGCCATCCTTGCCCGAGCAGCCGATGGATGGCCGCGAGCGCCGCTCGCGCCGTCAGCCGCAGCGGCGCCAGCGATCCCGCGTATGTGTTCCCCCACTGCAGACCCGCCGCGAACAACTCCTCGTTGCGCGCCTTCTCTTCGTCCACGCGGCGCCGCACGACCCGCCGCCGCGCTTCGTCGTAGGTCACACGCGCCGCGTCATTGGGAACGATCGACCCGTCGTAGTTGAACGTCGGCGTCGCGTCGAACTGGCCCGCCGCCCCCCACTGCGCCGGCGTCAACGCCAGCCGCGCCTCCGGCCTGACGTCGACGTCCTGCACGTGGAGCGCCGCCGGCAACACGGCAGCCGGTACGCCCGCACGCGCCAGCGCATACGCGAGACGCGCCCCGTACCGCCCCGACACCTCCGCCCGACCCATCGTCCTGAGCGTCATCACGAGCGAGGGGTCGCCCACCAGATCCAGCCGCGCGATCCGATCGCTCGTGACGAGAAACCCCGCCGTGATGACGAGCTTCGGATCGCCAACCACGATGCGCTCGTCACCCCGGACGAACGCACCCGACACCACGAACGCGTCGCGTGCGCCCGATGGTGATGTCACCACCTCCGCCGTGAACGTCCACGCCGGACCGTCATCCCAGGCGAGCGGCGTGATCCCGCCCGGCGACGCGCCTTCATCCCGCAGATAGAGCGCGCCGCGCCGCGCCAGCGACGGAAGCAATTCGAGGGCCAGCGTGTCCGGAAGAAGAAAGGACGAGGCCGTTCCGCCGTACAGCGGTTCGTCGAACCACGGCGCCGCGCCCGACGCATGGCTCGCCCCCATGAGCGCCGCGAGCACCGGACGATCGACCGCGCTCGCCTGACGCGCGCTCGCTGCCGTGAGACGCGCGAGTTTCGGCTTGTTCCAGCCGCCCGACGCCCGCGCCTGCCGCCACAACACCTGCAGCACCGGCCCGACGTTGCGACGCGACGTCGCGACGTCAATCGCATAAAGCAGGTCGCCCGCAAACGCCGGCGGCTCCTGCGCACGCGCTTCGTGCGACGCGAGCTGCGACTCGAAGTGATCGAGGAACATCGTGGCCGGGGTAGGTGCTTCCCGCGTCGAGCGCGCCTGCGCTGGTGACGGGAACGGCATTCGCGATCGCGCGACGTCCGCCGCGATGAGCGCGTCCGTCTTTCGCAGGATCGCCTCCGCGCCCGCGCCAACGACGGACACGCCGCCCGCATCCATGAGTGTCAGATGCACCGATCGGGGAAGCTGACTCTTCAGACTCGGCGGCCACCCGGCGGCGTCCGCATCCAGGATCGTCGCCCACATGTGCTTGCACGGCTGACCCTCGGCCGCGGCATAGGGGCACGTGCACGCCGCACGCAGCCGCCACCGCCCGTTCGCGGGTGTCTCGGCCATCAGCAGCACGTCATACCGCTGGCTGCCCCGGACCGTGGCCTCGACCTCCTCGTCGTCTCGGTGCACGACCTCCACACGCCCGTCCGCGAAATACGCGCGCCCCCGCTCGCACGCCGCGCGGCTGAACTGAGTCGACAGATATTCGGCAAGCGACGGCATGAGTCGTGGAAGAGTGGAACGCCGAAGGCGAATTGGTCACTATATCGCGAGGCCGCATGTCCGATCCGCTCGCCGACATCCTCGAACGCTACTGGGGCTACACGTCCTTCCGCCCCCTCCAGCGCGAGGCCATGGACGCCATCGTCTCGAAACGCGACTCGCTCGTCGTCATGCCGACCGGCGGCGGCAAGTCGTTGTGCTTTCAGGCGCCCGCGCTCCTCCAGGACGGACTCGCGATCGTCGTCTCGCCACTCATCGCGCTGATGAAGGACCAGGTGGACACGCTCGTCGGGAACGGCGTTCCCGCCGCGTCGTTCCACAGCGCGCTCACGCCCGCTGTGAGGAACGACGTTCTCACCGGCCTGCGGGCCGGGCGATATCGATTGTTGTATCTCGCGCCCGAACGGCTGGTGGGTGAGGCCAGCGCGTCGTTTCTCGCGATGGCTGACAACTTGCGTGTGAGCTTCATCGCCGTCGACGAAGCGCACTGCATCAGCCAATGGGGTCACGACTTCCGCCCGGAATATCGTCAGCTCGCGCAGCTCCGCGAGCGCTGGCCGTCGGTGAGTCTGCACGCGTTCACCGCCACCGCCACATCGCGCGTCCGCACCGACATCGTCGATCAGCTCGGCCTGCGCGATCCGGTCACGCTCGTGGGGTCGTTCGACCGGCCGAATCTCACGTATCGGGTATGGGCGCGGTCGAACCTCAAGAAGCAGATACAGGACGTGCTCGCGCGGCACCGCGGCGAGGCGGGCATCATCTACTGCCAGTCGCGGCGGGAAGTGGATACCCTGGCCGCCTGGCTCGCTGAGTCGGGCCTGCGCGCGTGTCCCTATCACGCCGGTCTCAGCGACGAGGAGCGGCATCGCAATCAGGACGCGTTTCTGAACGAGGCCGCGGACGTCGTCGTTGCGACTGTCGCGTTCGGGATGGGGATCGACCGGTCGGACGTCCGGTTCGTCGTCCATGCGGGCGCGCCGCAGTCGCTCGAGCACTATCAGCAGGAGGCCGGCCGCGCGGGACGCGACGGGCTCGAGGCCGAGTGCGTGCTCATCTACTCGGGCGGCGATTTCGCCAAGTGGCGGGCGATCCTCGAACAGAACGGCGAGCTGTCAGCCGCGCGCCGCCAGCTCATGCGCGACATCGAGCGCTACGCCGCGAGCGTCGGCTGCCGGCACCGGCGGCTCGTCGGCTACTTCGGCGAGCGCATCGACAAGGAGGACTGCGGCGCCTGCGACTACTGTCTTGGCGAGCTCGAAGTGGTGGCCGACAGCGTCACCGTTGCGCGCAAGATCCTCTCGGCCGTCGCGCGGCTCGGCCAGCGCTTCGGCGCCGGACATCTCATCAACGTGCTCCGCGGCCGCGAAACCGATCTCGTCACGTCGCGCGGCCACAAGTCGCTCAGCGTCTTCGGCCTGCTCGCCGACGCATCAGCGGACGAGCTCCGCGGCTACGTCGACCAGTTGATCGCCCTCGGCCTTCTTCGTCAATCAGACGACGCGTATCCGGTCGTGCAGTTGACGGGGGAAGGGGTCGCGTTGATGAAGGATGCGGGCGCGATGGCCGCGTTCAACCTCGCGCGCCAGCGCAAGCCGGAGAAGAAGGCCAAGGCCGAACCGCGCGCCCGCGGCGTCGCGTCAGAATCCTGGGAGGGCGTCGACCGCGACCTCTTCGACCGCCTCCGTGCCCTGCGCCTGGCGATCGCTCGCGACCGCGGCGTCCCCCCGTACGTCGTCTTTCATGACACCACGCTCAGAGAGCTCGCCCGCATCCGCCCGACGACGGTCGCCGAGCTGCACCACATCTACGGCATCGGCGCGAGGAAAGCTGAAGATCTCGGAGAGCTCATCGTCGAGGAAATCCGCGCGAAGCAGAACCTCTCGTCGACGTCGGACTTCGATCTGTAAGACGAGGCGGCGGGGGGCCGTTTCACGGCTGGAGCCGGAACGTTCTCGTCGGCGAGCAGGCGGCTCACGGTCGTCACGCCGTCCGAATCGGGTAAACCTTCTCGGACCGCATCAATGCGCTTGCGTACTTGAGGCATGCCTGGATGTCCGGAGCCGACAGCTTCGGATAACTCCGGAGCACATCGGTCTCAGACCATCCCTGTGCAAGGAGATCGACGATCCACTCGCCCGACCACCGCGTGCCCCTGACAACTGGCTTGCCCACCAGGATCTCCGGGTCCACGACGATGCGGTCCTGCCAGGACTCGTTGGATGCCATGTTGACTCCTTGCGATCAGATTCCGTCATCCGGTCAGAGCCTTCACGCCCTTGCAGCCCGCGTCCGGAAGCGCCACTCACCGCACAAACGCGCGCCGACAGAATTGCGTTTTCTGTCAGCCCCGCGTCGCAGCGTCGAGTTCATCAGCGCACGAAATCGGCGAATCGAGAACAGACAAGTCTGACCGTCTGATCGGTCGCGCGGTGGCTCAGGCATCTCTCCGCAACGCCACCATCTGTCGCAACCACTCGTCCATCTGGCTCCAACTGGCGAAAGTGCGGCCCATGATCGCTTTTTTCACAGGCCGTTTCAGAGCACGTCGAACTTGCGGTTTCGATCCCAGCGATAGATCGAGAAGTCGCTATCGAAGGTCAGCACTCTGGCGTCTTGATGAATGGTGGCCAGGCGAATCAGGCTCGCATCGGCGAGCGACACGGGCCGGCTGGCGTACTTGCGCAGCAGGGCCTCGACCTCGCGCCAGTGTTGGGCGAGCGAGAAGCCAATCTCGTAGACGCCGCGCGCGCCGAGCGCCAGCACCTCGGCCGGTCCGCTGGCGTGGACCTTCCGCATCAGGAAGCACGCCTCGGCGATCACGGCTTCGCAGGTGCGGAGCGGCGGCGCGCAGGCCGCAAAGGCGCGGCGAGCCCGATCGTGATTGGCGTCAGCGGCCGACAGCAGGGCGACGAGGGGGCCCGTGTCGAGCAGGACGCCGGGGCGGTTCATCGCCCGAATCCGTCGAGGTGATCCGGATTCATGGACAGATCGGCCGGCCCGTTCCGGAACCGGCCGACGCTGTCGCCCGCGCGATCGAGCGCGCTCGGCGCGGCGGTCACTTCTCGCTCGACCAGCGCGAGCCCACGCCGGACGAGGTCGGATTCGGTCTGTCCGGTCACGGCCTTCAGCCGTTCGATCGCCGCACGCTCATCGCGGCTCACCCGAGCGTGAACGGTGGTCTTCATGGATCCAACGTAGCACACATGCGTCAATTCGTGCTACGCCTGAGCCGACGCGCGTGGGTGTCCCTCTCGAGGTTCGAAGTCGGTGTAGTCATCCCTCACCCGTCCCCACCTGCACGGGCGGCAGCCGCATCGCGCGCTGGATGCGCGGGTAAACCGCGCCAAGGAGCGCCGTGCCGGTGAGGGCGCCCGCGAGCGCCGCAATTGCGTACAGCTTGCCTTCACCGATGTTCACGAAGATCGGACCTGGGCACATGCCGGCCATTGACCACCCCACGCCGAAGAGCAGGCCGCCGACGATGTTGCCGCGCGTCGCGGGTTTCAGGTCGATGCGCAGCGGCCCGCCGGTCGCGGTTCGGCCGTAGCGCTTCAGCAGCCACAACCCCGGCGCCGTCAGCACGACCGCCGTGCCGATGATCCCGTAGAGCTGCAGGTTCGTGAACAGGAACATCCCCTGGATGAAGTCGTAATCCGCCGCGCCCGAGCGGCTGAGCACGAAACCGAAGATGGTGCCGAGGATGAGGGCGAGGAACATCGTCATGACCTCAAGAGACGCGCCGAAGGCGCCTCGTCAACTTCCGGCTTCAAACTTCCGAGCGTGCGTTTCAAAACTCTCGCGGTGGGTGGCGTCGGACGGGGCGCCCCGGGCGCGCGCAAGCCCACTCCCGTTGCACGTGGTTTGGGGCGAGCACGGCCTGGG